>NZ_JAESLA010000005.1:0-79841 GCF_017892405.1 Staphylococcus sp. GDY8P85P
ACCGATGTTTGCGTAGAACCCTTTAATCAGATGCGCTAAATCACGTGCATGCTCTAATTGGTCATTGACGCCACCAAATAATCCATATTCAAATGTCACACGACGATTTGTTTTTTCTTGATAATATTGAATTGCTTCCATTAATTTATCTACGTGGTAAGCTCTGTTAATTGGCATTAATTTAGAACGAATGTCATCTTTGGCTGCATGCAAACTTACGGCAAAGTTAATTTGAATATCTTCTTCAGCAAAATCATAAATACGTGGAATAATACCTGATGTTGACACTGTTATATGACGTGCACCGATATTTAAACTATTGTCATCATTAACGATACGTAAGAAATCCATCATTTCATCATAGTTCTCAAATGGTTCGCCAATTCCCATAATTACAATTTGAGATACACGTTCATCTGTCGCATCTAATGCTTTTTGAACTGTTAAAACTTGTGAAACAATTTCTCCTGCTTCTAAGTTACGTTTTAAGCCACCTAATGTAGAAGCACAGAACGTACAACCGATACGACATCCAACCTGAGTCGTTACGCAAACTGAATTACCATAGTCATGGCGCATTAATACGGTTTCAATTGTATAACCATCTTGTAATTCAAATAGGAATTTTATTGTCCCATCTTTACTTTCTTGTTTTACAACAGTCGTTAAAGTGGTCATAGCAAAGTTATCTTTTAGCACTTGACGAAGATCTTTGGATAAATTCGTCATTTCATCAATACTATCTACACGTTTTTGATATAGCCATTCAAATATTTGCTTAGCTCTAAATTTTTGTTGGCCATGGTCTACTAACCATTCTTGCATTTCATCATATCTAAGTGAATAAATCGACTGTTTATCAAAGTCAGGCAAGAATTTATTTTTCTTCTTTTTTTCAGTAGTTATCATCTTAACTTTCCTTTCTTTTTATTTTTGTGATGAAAAAGCCATCTGAATTAAAATCTTGGGGTAAAATCTGTATTGTTTTGACTTGTTCACCGCTAACAGGATGTGTCATTAATTCAAATTCAAAGTCTTTATTATTTTTTAAGAAGGTATAAATCACATTTTCATTTTCGAGTTGTTCAATCGTACACGTTGAATAGACTAGAGTCCCACCAGGTTTCAAGTTTTCTTTAACATTGTCTAATATCTGCAACTGTAATTGAACCAAGTCTTGAATATCTTGCTTTGTTTGAACATATTTAATTTCTGGCTTATGTCGTAATACGCCTAAACCACTACATGGTGCATCAACAAGTATTTTGTCATATACATCTTTATAGGGTTTTGTTGCATCATGATCAAATGCTTTAATGTTCTTAAGTTGTAATTTTCCAATATTTTCTTTAATTAAACCAATTTTATGCTTATGAATATCTGTCGCATCTACATGACCACTTGATGCTAATAATTCTGCAATATGACACGCTTTGCCACCTGGTGCACTACATGCATCCAAAATAACATCATTGTCTTCGACACCCATTAAATATCCTACAAACATTGAACTCTTATCTTGAATTGAAATATTTCCATTTTTAAAATTGTCGGATTCAATTATTGGACGTCCTTTTAAATGTAAGCAATAAGGAATCTGTTCATCCACTACAACGTCATATCCCTCTGCTTGTAACCCTGAAACGACATCTTCAACTTTATTTTTACTTGTGTTGACACGCACAGTACTTGCAGTTTGTTCCATAAATGAAGCTGCTATTTCACGTGTGGTCTCAACACCATAATGCGTAATCCAATGCTCTATAATCCACTTTGGAATACTATATTCAATCGCCATACGCTGCTTTTCATTTTTAATGGTCGCTAAACTTGGACATTCACTTCTAAAAATCGTTCTCAATATAGCGTTAACAACATTACCATTATGAGGACCACCACGACGTTTCGCAATATTAACTGCCTCATTTATAATGGCGTGATTAGGCACTTTATCTAAATAAATATATTGATACAAACTCATCCATAATAATTGTCTGACCCAACTTTTAATTTTCGTTTTTACAAAAGGTCTAAGATAAAAATCCAGCGTCATTTTCCGTTTTACAGTTCCATACACGAGTTCAGTGTACAAAGGTTTATCAATACTAGACACGTCCCCGGTAGAAAGTACCTCATTGATTCTTAGGTTACTGTACGCATAATCATTAAAGATTTCTTGAATTGTTTGAAATGCTAATTCTCTTACTGTTTGTGTCATTTTAATAATTTCCCAACTAGCGATTCTTGAACACCGCTTAAATAATTTGCTGCTAGCATACGTTTTTTACCAGCTAATTGAATATCAGTTAAGGCAACTGCATCATCAGAGCCTGTAGCAACTATAATCGCTTTTTTAGTCGTTTCGACGATTTCCCCTGGTTGTCCATTTTTATTATGCACGATATGTGCAGCATACAATTTCAAGTTTGTATCATCCATCGTAGTATAGCCAACAGGCCATGGTGATAATCCACGTATATGATTATGAATATCTTCAGCAGTCATTGTCCAATCAATACGTTCATCTTCTCTACTAATATTTGAAGCGAATGTGGCTTGCGTATCATCTTGAGGCGTACTATCATTTGTACCATCGATAATTGCTGGTAATGTTTCTTTCAATAGATCTGCGCCTAATATACTAAGCTTATCATGCATCGTACCTACATTATCATCATTTTCTATATCAATTGCTTTTTGTGAAATAATATTGCCAGCATCTAACTTTTTAACCATATACATAATTGATATACCAGTTTGCGCCTCACCATCAATAATTGCTTGATGTATGGGCGCACCACCACGGTATTTAGGTAACAGTGATGCATGGACATTGATAGCACCTAATTTAGGTAATTGTAGTAATGTCTCAGGCAATAATTGACCAAATGCAGCAGTGACAATTAAATCAGGTTCTAATTGTAACAGTTGTGCCAATTCGTCAGATTGCGCTAATTTTTCTGGTTGATATACAGGTAAATGGTGTTCTTCAGCCACTCGTTTAACAGGTGGTGGTGTTAATACACGTTTACGTCCCACTGGTCTATCAGGTTGCGTTACGACTGCGATTACGTCGTGTTCTTCTATTAACATTTCCAATACCTTAGTTGAAAAATCAGGTGTTCCCATAAATATCACTTTAGTCATTTTCAAAATACGCCTCCACTTCTTCATCAGTTAATAAATGCTGTGCACGCTTAGTAAATGATATACCGTTTAATTGGTCAACGATGTGTAAAATCATTCTCGCTATATCATCATAAGCGGTTAATTCTATCGTATTACCTTCTAAATCATTGGCTTCTACAGTTATCATTTTACTTCGTTCGACTTCCCCGTAAATACCTGGTGTGTTTACTGAACCTTCAAGATCTATAACTTTATCTTTAGACTCCGTTTTAATTATAGGATTGACTAGTTGTAGCAATCCTTCAAGTTCCATATCAATGATAGCTACTTGCTTACTAATACCAATTTGAGGTGCGCAAAGCGCTGATGCCTCATTAGCATATAATGTATCTTCTATATCTAATAACAAATCTTTTAATGAAGCATCAAATGTTGTTATGCGTTCCGCTTGTTTCGTTAATACAGGATGCGTTGACTGGACTAATTTTTGTATCGCCATTTATTTTGCTCCTCCTGAAAAAATTCATCATACAATTATAACTTAATTCACTTTGAATTGCGACCTTAGTCTGAAATTTATCCATTCCAGCTACTATTAATTGCTTTTATTTTTCAGTCTATTAAAATAAAAGTAACTTAACTTATCATCACTTGCACAATTAAAGGAGGTGCCAACATGGAAGTAAATAAAATTATTTATATTGTTTTAGCTATATTTTTAGGTGGTTTCGGTGTTCATAAATTCTATGCCGGTAAAACAATGTCTGGTCTTTTACACTTATTATTCTGTTGGACAGGTATTCCACATATCATTGCAATCATTAGTGCTATTCTTACACTATTTAGACCAGCAGATGAAAACGGTAATGTTGTCATGTAAAAACTAATATTTACAAAAGAAAGAGTTACGTAAGTTAGGTCTTTAAACCTAATAACTACGTAACTCTTTTTGTTTACATTAATACTTGCGGATTGATATCTATTTTTAATGCAAGTTTGTCTTTAAGATAGGCCTCATGATAATAATCATCTAAATATTGAAGTGCTTTTAACAATTCCGGTTCACGCTTGTATTTCACTAAGATTTGAAATCGATGTTCGTTGTTAATACGAGCAATTGCAGCTGGTGATGGTCCTAACACTAACGCACGATCTGTGAGATGCTGCAGTAAGATTTGATGTATATGTTTGGATGCTTCCATCACTTTCTTCATATTTTTATGTGAAATCGTAAAATTGATCAGAAAATAATAAGGTGGATACTTGCCCATTTTTCTATATTCCATTTCTTTATGATAGAAAGTTAAATAATCATTTTTTTGAACATCTTCGATTGCATAATGGTCAGGATTGTAAGTTTGAATAATGACGCTACCTGGCTTTTCATGTCGCCCTGCTCTTCCAGCCACTTGTGTTAACAGTTGATATGTCCGCTCACTCGCACGAAAATCAGGTAGATTCAACATAGTATCAGCATTTAAAACGCCTACTAAGGTGATATTTGGATAATCTAACCCTTTTGCAATCATTTGTGTGCCTAATAAAATATCGCCTTTTCCTTGTTCAAATTCGGATAGCAATTTTTCATGCGCGCCTTTTCTAGAAGTAGTATCTACATCCATTCGTATAATACGTGCACCTTCAAATTCTTGTTGTAATATTTCTTCCACACGTTGTGTACCCGTGCCTACTTGGCGAATATGAGAACTTTCACAATTAGGACATTTATTTGGAGGTACTTCATGGTAACCGCAATAATGACACTTCAATTGATCTGTTGACTTGTGGTACGTTAATGAAATATCACAATGTGGACATTGAGGCACATAACCGCAATCTCGGCATAACATAAATGATGCATAGCCACGACGATTAAGAAATAAAACGATTTGTTCATTTTTACGTAAGCGCTCTTCAATTGCTTCTCTTAATTCGTTAGAAAACATTGAACGATTTCCCGCACTCAATTCTTCGCGCATATCAACGATATCTATCGATGGTAATGCTTGTTGATTCACTCTAGTAGGTAACGACAGTAACTGATACACGCCTTTTTCAGCTCGTGCGTATGATTCAAGGCTTGGTGTTGCACTTCCCAATACTAAAGGACATTGATGATATTGACTTCTCCATTCAGCGATATCTCTAGCATGATACCGTGGATAATCTTCTTGCTTATATGTTGATTCATGTTCCTCGTCAATAATAATTATGCCTAAATTTTTGAAGGGTGCGAAGATACTTGATCGTGCACCAACACTAACACGTGCTCTACCATCTCTAATCTTTTGCCATTCATCGTAACGTTCTCCATTAGATAGACCAGAGTGTAGCACCGCTACATCATCACCAAATCGGCGTTTAAATCGTAAGACCATTTGTGGAGTTAAAGCAATTTCAGGCACTAACATCATTGCTTCTTTACCTTCATTGAGCACTTCTTCGATTGTCTGTAAGTAAACTTCTGTTTTACCTGAACCTGTCACACCATGTAATAAGAATGTACGTTGCGCTTTATTATCGATTTTGTCTTTAATCCGTTGAAAAGCAACACGCTGTTCTGAAGTAAGTTCCCGCTTCTCTTCACGTTCAAATATACGATGTGCAAACGGATCACGTTCTACTTCGGCATCATATTTCTCAATATAACCCTTCTTAACTAACCCATCTATACTTGATTTCGAGAATCCCATCTCTTCCATATCTTTTAGAAATACTGTATTATGTTGTTCATCTAATAGATAGGCATACACGTCATACTGCTTTATTTTCTTCTCAAGTTTAGCTAAGACCTCATCTGGATGATAACCTTCTACGATACGTACCGCTCTCTGTGTTTTCTTTTTTACATTTTGAGATAATATTGTAACTTCTTTCACTGCGCCCATTTTTAACAATTTGTTTAAAACAGGTAGATGATTATTCTTTTGCGCTTCTTTATATTTATATTGACCCGTAGCATCAAAGTATTCAAGCAATTGGTCATCGATATCATTATATTTCACAACTTCAAAGACTTTCGTATACTTTGCTTTAATTGCACTGGGCAACATTACTTCAAGTACTGAAATGCGCTTGGATACATGATAGTGGCTAATCCATTCACTCAATTGAATCAATTCAGAGGTTAATTCAGGTTTCATATCTTGAATTTCTTTGATTACTTTTAATTTCTCAATATTAATATCATCACTTGGTTCATTTTCAATAGCCATGACATATCCTTGAATTGTACGTGGACCGAATGGAACAACCACCCTAACCCCTACCTGAATAAAAGCCTCTAAATGCTCTGGTATCAAATAATCAAATTTAAAGTCCACACTCTTAGAAGGAATATCTACGATTACCTTCGCAATCATTATTGCCACCTAGTTTCTAATTCATCTAAAATTTGTTCAGCTAATTGAACCTTTTTGCCTCTCTTAATATTAATCATTTCATTAGTTTTAAAATGCATGGTTAATTCATTATCATCTGATTTAAAACCAATCGTTTTGTCACCTACATTATTCGAAATAATCACATCAGCATTTTTTCGTTTTAATTTATCTTGCGCATAGGCTTCGATATTTTGCGTTTCAGCAGCGAAACCTACTAAATATTGATGTGCTTTATGTTCACCTAAATATTTTAGAATATCTTTAGTTCGTTTAAAGGTAACGGCTAAGTCGCCATCTTGTTTCTTCATTTTATGATCTAATACTTCCATCGGGGTATAATCAGAGACAGCTGCCGCTTTAAATACAATGTCTTGCTGATCAAAACGTGTCGTTACTGCCTCAAACATGTCTTCCGCACTTTCAATATGCACAACGTTTACACCAATAGGATCTACTAATTGCGTTGGCCCTGTCACTAACGTAACGTGTGCGCCTCTTTTTTGTAGCGCTTCAGCTAGCGCGTAACCCATTTTCCCTGAAGAACGATTGGATACGTAACGAACAGGATCAATCACTTCTACAGTTGGCCCAGCTGTGACTAATGCATGTTTACCTTTAAATGAACTATGTGCCTTTACCTTTTGCGAATGGAAAAAGTCGTTGATAACTTTAACAATTTGTAATGGTTCTTCCATTCTTCCTTTTGCTACATAACCACACGCTAAATAACCATCCCCAGGTTCAATAAAACGATAGCCATCTTGTGCTAATACGTTAATATTGTGCTGTGTACGCTTATTCTCATACATATGTACATTCATTGCCGGAGCAATAAAGGTAGGTGTCTCAGTTGCTAACAACGTAGATGTCAGCATATCATCTGCAATACCCACACTCAATTTCGCAATCACATTTGCAGTTGCAGGCGCAATGATAATCGCATCTGCCCAATCACCCAATGCGACATGTTGAATTTCTTGTGGGTTCTCTTCTTTAAATGTATTGGTATAGACTGGGTTTCTACTAATTGCTTGAAAAGCAAGTGGTGTAACAAATTCTTGCGCATGTTCAGATAACATTACGCGTACATCGTAACCAGCTTGTGTTAATTTACTCGTTAAATCTATAGCTTTATATGCTGCAATACCACCCGTAACAGCTAGCAAAATGTGTTTCATAATCGTATTTCTCCCTTTTACTATATCGATTATTAATCATAATTTATATTAAATTTATTATACACAAATTAAAGGTGTAATTAAAAAGACACATCTTATTGAAGAAGCGTAATACTCAAATCAATAAGATGTGCATATGGATAAATTAATTTCATTTGGTTTTACATAGTGAATTCGTCAGAAACGACTGGTGTAATTTTACCGCTAGCAATTTCTTCTAATGCTTCACCAACTGGTTTAGCTGAATGATATCCACTTAATAAAGCTGTTTCAGGTCTTTCATCTAATTCACGTGCACGCTTAGCTGCAGTCGTAGCAATTAAATACTTAGAATTGATTTTTGATTGTAACTGGTTTAATGGTGGGTTTAACATTATTTTTGGCCTCCAATAACATTTTTCTATATATAGCTTCAACACGTTCGCGTTTTAAGTGTTCTGCTTCAACAATTGATTGAATACGATCTTTCGCTAAATGGACTTCATCGTTGACTACAACGTAATCATAAAGATTCATCATCTCTACTTCTTTACGTGCTTCATTTACTCTGCTTTGAATCTTCTCATCTGACTCAGTGCCACGTCCAACTAATCGTTCTTTCAAATGGTCTAAGCTAGGTGGTGCAAGGAAGATAAATAATGCATCTGGAAATTTCTTTCTTACTTGTTTAGCACCTTCTACTTCAATTTCTAAAAATACATCATGTCCAGCAGCCATAGTATCTTTAACATATTGAACAGGCGTACCATAGTAATTCCCAACGTATTCAGCATATTCAATAAATTGATCTTCCTGAATTAAAGCTTCAAATTCTTCTTTCGTCTTAAAAAAGTAATCTACACCATCAACTTCGCCTTCACGCATATTACGTGTCGTCATTGAAATAGAGTACTTATATGATGTAGTTGGATCATCAAATATCTCTTTGCGTACAGTTCCTTTACCTACTCCTGAAGGACCTGAAAGAACAATTAGTAATCCTTTTTCATTATCCATGCCTTACGACCTCTCTAAGCTATTCTTCTATTATTTAAATATAATATCATATTGTAGTGAAAATTGTATAGAGTATGTAACATAAACTTAAATCATGACGCTATCTTTTTACCATGTTACAATATACTGAATGATTAAATTGAAGGTGGAAATTATTTATGGCATATGATGGCTTATTCACTAAAAAAATAGTTGAATCACTACAGTTTATAGTATCTGGTCGAATTCATAAGATTAATCAACCAGAAAATGATACGATTCTTATGGTTGTACGCCAAAATCGCAAAAATCATCAACTATTACTATCCATACACCCTAGTTTCTCAAGAATGCATATCACAACGAAGAAGTATGATAACCCATTTGAACCACCAATGTTCGCACGCGTATTTAGAAAACATTTAGAAGGTGGCATTATTAAATCAGTACGTCAAATCGGTAATGACCGCCGTATTGAAATCGATGTTGAAAGTAAAGATGAAATTGGGGATACCATTTATCGCACCGTTATTTTAGAAATTATGGGTAAACATAGCAATTTATTACTTGTCGATGAAAATTATAAAATTATTGAAGGATTTAAACATTTAACCCCGAATACAAATCAGTATCGTACGGTTATGCCGGGTTTTAAATATGAAGCACCACCAACACAAAATAAATTAAATCCATTTGACGTTTCTGGGGATGAAGCTTTAAAATATGTAGATTTTAATAGTGGTAAACTTGCAAAGCAGTTATTGAACACGTTTGAAGGCTTTAGTCCACTGATTACTAATGAAATTGTCAATCGATATCAATTTATGACAACAGACACTCTACCTAAAGCTTATGATGAGGTTATCGCTCAAACGTTACAAACACCTGTACCTGTTTTCCATAAAAATCATGAAACTGGTAAAGAAGATTTTTACTTCATGAAATTAGAACAATTTCATGATGATATGGTTGAATATGCATCTTTACATGAATTGTTAGATCGGTATTATGATGCCCGCGGAGAACGCGAACGTGTCAAACAACGCGCAAATGATTTAGTACGCTTTGTTCAACAGCAATCTCAAAAATATCAACATAAATTGAGCAAATTGATTGCGGAGTATGAAAGTGCTAAAGATAAAGATAAACAGCAACTATACGGTGAACTCATTACTGCTAATATTTACCGCATTAAGCAAGGCGATGATGCTGTAACTGTTCTCAATTACTATACAAATGAAGACATTACGATTCCATTAAACCCTACTAAATCACCGTCAGTTAATGCACAATATTATTACAAGCAATATAATCGAATGAAAACACGTGAACGCGAATTAGATCATCAAATTCAATTAACGCGCGAGAACATCGATTACTTTGCAAATATCGAACAACAACTCGACCATATTACGGTTGATGAGATAGATGATATTCGTGATGAACTCGCAGAACAAGGATTTATGAAACAACGTAAAAACGTTAAAAAGAAAAAGAATGATAAAATCCAACTTCAAACCTATCTTTCTACAGATGGGGATACGATACTGGTAGGCAAAAATAATAAACAAAATGATTATTTAACAAATCGTAAAGCTCAAAAGTCACATATTTGGTTCCATACAAAAGATATTCCAGGTTCTCATGTCGTTATTCTTAATGATGCACCAAGTGAACAAACGATTAAAGAAGCTGCTATGTTAGCTGGTTATTTCTCAAAAGCCGGAAATTCTGGACAAATTCCTGTAGACTATACAGAAATTAGAAATGTTCACAAACCTTCTGGTGCTAAACCAGGATTTGTAACGTATGATAATCAAAAAACATTATTTGCAACGCCAGATTATGACAAAATTCAAAGCATGAAAGTTAAATAAGCTGCATCACACAGTCACTAAAATGATGAAATGATATTTAAAAAAGGGATTAGAACCGAACGCACAACTACATTCAGTTCTAATCCCATGTTTTATTTTTCAGGTAATGCGAGTTGAAAACTAACCCCAAATTTATCTTGTACCCATGCAAATTCACGGAATGGTGGCATCGCAGTTTTAGGCATTAATATTGCGCCTTCTTTCTTCAAACCACTGAATAGTCGTTCCATTTCCATCGCGTTATCAACCGTAATATATAAAGAAATTGACGGATTCATGGGCAAATTCTCACCATTATCCGCATCAATTGCCATAAATACTTGCCCGTTTAGCGTAAATATAGAATGTTGTACTGTGCCTGGCACACCCGGTCCATCCTCTCCATATTTAACCATAGTTAAAATTTCACTATTATCGAACAGACTCGTATATAAATTAATTGCTTCTTCTGCTTGATTATTAAACATTAGAAATGTTGTTATTTTAGGTATTTCCACATTGATTCCCCTCTCTTTATCTTTAATACTTATTTTAAACTAATCTATATCATTTTGAAAAAATTTAAATATATAATTTCGTTAATCTAAATTTTTGACTTATTCTATTTTCAAGTTAAAATTAGAATAAAGTTCAATTGGAGGCTTTCAATTATGATGCATCTTGTTATACCTATTTTATGTATGCTTATTGTTTTACTTATCGGATGGGTGCTTATTAAAATTTTTATTCGCTAAGCGTTATGTATTATATTTCTAAACATATAAAACGTGGTATAGATATGAGAACATTTCATCTAATACTTTAGATGATTGTGCGCGCCTATACCACGTTTTTTTAATCGATTTTACCCTTTTGTCTAAGCGATTGCTTAGCCTTTTTAAAGAGGTCACTTGTATGTACAAATGAGTCCATGTTTACTTTAGATTGATTTTTACTTATTTCTTTAATGCTATTATCAATCGACATTGCGTTGTCTGGGGATTTGAAGTCTTCATCTCTATATAAGAATTCATTAACGTGCTTCATATTATTATAGAAGCGATTCGCTTCACTATCCGTCATATTAATCAATCCCCCTTTTGACATAGCATATTACAAGTTGTCTCTCCATTCAACTAAAGTTTGTATATCATGCTCAGAAATTTTACCTTCTTCACGTGCAACTTCAATTAACTCATTATAGTTACTTAATGTGTAGTAAGGGACATTGATATCATTAAACATGTCATCTGCTTTCTTTAAGCCATAAGTGAAAATGGCTACTACACCTACGACATTGGCCCCCGCTTCTTTTAATGCTTCAACTGCAGTAATTGAAGATCCACCTGTTGAGATTAAATCTTCGACAACGACGACGTTCTTGCCTTTGCTTAAAGCGCCTTCAATTTGGTTTTGTTTTCCATGGCTTTTGCTTTTCGAACGAACATAATTCATTGGTAAATTTAATTTCTCAGAGATATACGCTGCATGCGGAATACCTGCTGTTGCTGTACCAGATATAATATCTACATCACCGAATTGTTCAATAATCAACTGGCTCAATCCATCACGGATGGCACTTCGTACTTCTGGATAGCCTAATGTTACACGATTATCACAGTATATCGGAGATTTAATTCCTGAACTCCATGTATATAGGTCGTTTGGAGATAATGTTACTGCTTCGATATCTAATAAAGATTTTGCTATTTCTTTTGCCATATTAACTTAACCAACTTTCTTTAATAGTGTGATAACTTTCTACAGGATTCTCACTTTGCGTGATTGGTCGTCCAACTACAATATGTGTTGCCCCTAATTGTTTAGCGTCTTCAGGTGTAGTGATTCGCTTTTGATCATCTACAGCTGCCCCTTGTGGTCTAATTCCAGGTGTTACTTTTAAAAAGTCTGAACCTAATTCATTTGTTAATAATTCTGCTTCTAATGGAGAGCATACAACACCATCTAAACCTGCTTGTTGCGTTAATGTCGCATAGTTTAATACGGCTTCTTCGATTGTTGTTTGAATGTTTTGCTCATTACGCAACATTTCTTCAGTTGTAGATGTTAATTGTGTAACAGCAATAATCTTTGTATCATTACTAAATTTGTGCAATCCCCTTACTGCAGCTTTCATCATGGCTGTACCACCAGCTGCATGCACATTAACTAAATCGATATCTAACTTTCCTAAGCCTTCCATTGCTTTTTCAACTGTGTTTGGAATATCATGTAGCTTCAAATCTAAGAAAATATCATGACCACGTGATTTAATAGATTTAATGAACTCTGGCCCTGCTTGATAGAAGAGTTCCATTCCGATTTTCACGAAAAGTGGTTCATCAAATTGATCTAAAAATGTATTCACTTTTTCTGCGGATTCGAAATCTAATGCTATGATAGGTAAACCTTTCATATTATAACTCCTTTGAAAATGAACGACGCGGTCGCAGTCGTCTGACTAAGGAAATCCTGACTACATACAACCTTGTCGTTCTTGAATTGTCATATTACATCGTTCTCATTGAAAATGTCATACTTTCAATCACATTTGTTAAAGCATTCGCAGTATCTAATGATGTTAAACATGGCACACCATTTTCTACTGTTGTACGACGAATTTGGAAACCGTCTCTTTCTACTTCTTTACCCTTAGTCATGGTATTAATGACAATTTGTACTTCACCATTTTGGATACGTGTTAATAAATCATCATCGCCACCAATTTTACCTACAACTTCAACTGGAATATGATGTTCTTCTAATTTTTGTGCCGTTCCTTGAGTAGCTAAAATCTTATATCCTACCTCATTTAAACGGTGAGCAATTTTTACAATTTCCTCTTTATCTTTATCACTTACTGTCATAAGTACAGTACCATGATCTTTAACTTCTACACCACTACCCGTTAATCCTTTATAAAGTGCTTTTTCTAAAGTTAGATCTTTACCCATCACTTCACCGGTAGATTTCATTTCTGGTCCTAAAGTCACATCGACATTTTTCAATTTATTAAAACTGAAGACAGGTGCTTTCACATAGACACCTTCTGAATATGGTTGGATGCCTTGCTTATAGCCTAACGCTTTAAGCT
This sequence comes from Staphylococcus sp. GDY8P85P, assembly GCF_017892405.1. Classification (NCBI taxonomy): domain Bacteria; kingdom Bacillati; phylum Bacillota; class Bacilli; order Caryophanales; family Staphylococcaceae; genus Staphylococcus; species Staphylococcus sp. GDY8P85P. The sequence goes on from NZ_JAESLA010000005.1 coordinate 13,616, forward strand.
GTGTTCCCATTATAGCTTGCATCGCAAGTTGTGCCATTTGAATATCTGTGATTTTACTTAAGAATGGTACCGTTCGACTTGCACGAGGGTTTACTTCTAGTACGTAAACACCATCATGTGCGATCACAAATTGGATATTAATCAAGCCTACAATATTAAGCCCTTTAGCTAATTTAATTGTGTAGTCTTCTAACGTATTAATATCTTCCTGGCTTAAAGTTTGGGGCGGATAAACAGCAATTGAGTCACCACTATGAACACCTGCACGTTCGATGTGTTCCATGATACCAGGAATGATGACTGTTTCACCGTCTGATATCGCATCAACCTCTATCTCCTTACCAGTTAAATATCTATCTACCAATACTGGATGTTCTGGGCTCGCTTTAACAGCTTGTTCCATGTAGTTTTCTAATTCAACGTCGCTATTCACTATTTCCATAGCACGACCACCGAGTACATATGATGGTCTCACCACAACCGGGTAGCCAATTTCACGGGCATTTTCAAGTGCTTCTTTTGGAGAAGTCGCAGTTTTACCTTTAGGTTGAGGTACATTAATGGTATGCAGTAAGGCTTCGAACTCTTTTCTATCTTCGGCACGATTTAAATCTACTAAAGACGTTCCTAATATTTGAACCCCATGTTTAGCTAATTTATCCGCTAAGTTAATTGCCGTTTGACCACCAAATTGCACGACTACGCCTTTAGGTTGTTCTAAATTGATGATATTCATTACATCTTCTTCAGTTAATGGTTCGAAGTATAATTTATCTGATATTGAAAAGTCAGTCGATACTGTTTCAGGATTATTATTCACGATAATTGCTTCGTATCCGGCATTTTGAATTGCCCATACTGCATGTACAGTAGCATAGTCAAATTCCACCCCTTGCCCAATTCGAATTGGACCTGATCCAAGTACCAAGATTTTTTCTTTATCTGTCACGATGGATTCATTTTCAGTCTCATAGGTGCCATAGTAATAGGGTGTTGTTGACTCAAATTCCGCAGCACAAGTGTCAACCATTTTGTATACAGGTTTAATGCCGTTTTCTTGGCGCAATTGATAAACTTCTGCTTCAGTCATACCGAATCGATGTGCAATCACTCTGTCACTAAAGCCATAGTCTTTAGCATATTTAAGGTAGTCTAAATCTCCAGGGTGTGCTTTCAACTCATGTTCGATATTAATAATATTTTGGAATTTATTTAAGAAGAAATAATCAATTTGCGTCATATTATGTATTTCTTCAAGCGTCGTACCACGTCTAATTGCTTCACCTATAAAGAAGAGTCTTTCATCATCTTGATGACTGATGCGTTCCTTAATATAATCTAAATCAAAACTTTCTCCATTTGGTAAGCCTAAATGGTGTACACCATATTCAAGTGAACGTATTGCTTTCAATAACGATTCTTCATATGTACGTCCGATAGCCATTACTTCACCAGTAGCTTTCATTTGAGTACCTAATTCACGTTCGCCTTTTTCAAATTTATCAAATGGGAATCTTGGTATCTTTGAAATAACGTAATCTAATGTTGGTTCAAAGGCAGCATATGATGTCCCTGTGACAGGGTTAAGCATCTCATCTAATGTTAATCCTACTGCTATTTTTGCCGCTAATTTTGCAATTGGGTATCCAGTTGCTTTAGATGCAAGCGCTGATGATCGTGATACACGTGGATTTACCTCTATAATATAGTAATTGAATGAGTGTGGGTCTAATGCAAGTTGGACGTTACATCCACCTTCAATACCTAATGCTCTAATTACTTTTAAAGATACATCACGCAACATTTGATATTCAACATCTGATAACGTTTGACTCGGCGCTACTACGATAGAGTCTCCAGTATGAATACCCACTGGGTCGATATTTTCCATATTACAAACAACAATTGCATTGTCATTTTTATCTCGCATTACTTCATATTCAATTTCTTTGTAGCCCGCGATAGATTTTTCAATTAAACATTGTGTCGCTGGACTGTAATGTAGTCCATTGCTCACTACTTCTTTTAATTCATCATCATTGTAGCAAATACCACCACCAGTACCTCCCATTGTAAAGGCAGGACGAACAATGAGTGGATAGCCTACTTCGTCTTTAAACGCAAATGCTTGTTCAACAGTATTTACAATATCACTTTCAGGGACAGGTACATTTAAATCATTCATTAATGATCTAAATAATTCTCTATCTTCTGCTTGTTGAATTGACTTTAATTCCGTACCTAGTAATTTCACATTATTTGCTTCAAGTACACCACTATCATGTAATTGAATTGCCATATTCAAACCTGTTTGACCACCTAATGTTGGTAACAGTGCATCAGGCTGTTCTTTACGAATAATACGTGCAATAAAGTCATGTGTTAACGGTTCGATATAAACTTTATCTGCAATTTCTTTATCTGTCATAATCGTTGCTGGGTTAGAGTTGACTAATATGACACGGTAGCCTTCTTCTTTTAAAGCAAGGCACGCTTGAGTACCTGCGTAATCAAATTCTGCAGCTTGTCCAATGATAATTGGACCTGATCCAATAACTAGAATCGTTTGTATATCGTCACGTTTAGGCATTTGCTGTTTGCTCCTTTTCTTTAAATTCTTTCATCATAGCCATAAATTCATCGAATAAATAATTTGAATCGCTTGGGCCTGGTCGTGCTTCAGGATGATATTGCACCGAAAATGCTGGTAATGTCTTATGTCTTAATCCTTCAACCGTACCATCATTTAACGCAATATGTGTCACTTCTAAGTCAGTATGTGCCAATGACGCTTTATCAATAGCGTAACCATGGTTTTGACTTGTGATATCTACTTTTCCAGTTCGTAAATCTTTTACAGGGTGATTTGCACCACGATGACCGAACTTCATTTTAAATGACGTCGCACCTTGAGATAGCGCGAATAATTGATGTCCTAGGCATATACCGAAGAATGGAATTTTGCCTAAAATACCGTTAATCATATCCAATGCAACTTCTACCACATCTGGGTCACCAGGGCCATTAGATAACATCACGCCATCAGGTGACATAGCTAATATCTCTTCAGCCGATGTGTCATAAGGTACTACTGTTACATTGCACCCACGCAAATTTAATTCTCTTACAATGTTTTGCTTTTTACCAAAGTCTAACAAGACGACACTCAAATCAGATCCTGTAGAGACGTATGGTGTTTTAGTAGATACTGTTTCCACTTCATTTCGAGGTAACGTTGTATCTTGTAATGTACTGATTAGTGTGTCAATGTCCTCTCGATTATCAGTGAACCCTGCCTTGAGTACACCATGCTGTCTAATCTTACGAGTAATACTACGTGTATCTACGCCTGAGATACCAGGTATCTTGTATTGCACAAGCACATCGTGTAACGTTTTTTGATTTCTAAAGTTACTTGGATGAGTGCTTGCTTCTTTCACTACTACACCATTTAATGTTGGTGTTAGTGCTTCAAAGTCATCTCGGTTAATACCGTAATTACCAATTAATGGGTATGTGAATGTAATGATTTGACCAGTATATGAAGGGTCTGAGATTGTTTCTTGGTATCCTGTCATCGCTGTGTTGAATACGATTTCTCCAACTGATAAGTCGTTTGATCCCAATTGATATCCTTCATAATAAGTCCCATCTTCTAATACAAGATAGCGTCGCTCAAGCATTTATTTATCCTCCTTATATTTAACTTCGCCTTCTACCATAGTTAAAATTGGGTTACCATAAACTTTGTAACCAATAAATGGTGTATTATCTGCTTTAGATAAGAAATCTTCAGCTTTGATTTCGCGTTCTTCTTCCAGATTAATCATTGTTAAATCAGCAAAGTGTCCTTCTTCCAATTTGCCATATGGTAAATCAAATACTTGCGCTGGTTTAACAGTTAAGTAATCCACTAATTGTTGCAATGACCAATCTCCATTTTTTACAAAATGCGTATATAGTAATGGGAATGCAGTTTCACTTCCTACAATACCGAAAGGCGCTTTAGTCATCGGTTGTGCTTTTTCTTCTTTCGCATGTGGTGCATGGTCAGTTGCAATACAATCTATCGTTCCATCTAATAACCCCTCTAATAAGGCCTCTCTATCTTCTTTACTTCTTAAAGGTGGATTCATTTTATAAATTGCATTATCACCTGGTACATCATCTTCAGTTAGTAATAAGTGATGTGGTGTAACTTCAGCTGTCACATGAATACCTGCTGCTTTAGCATCACGAATTGCTCTAACACTTTCTTTCGTTGAAACATGACATACATGATAATGACAATTTGCTGCTTCAGCTAGTAGCACATCTCTCGCGATTTGTACCGCTTCACAAATATTCGGAATGCCAGGTATACCTAACGCTTCGCTTCGTTTACCTTGGTGCATTGCACCACCATAAATTAAACTATTATCTTCGCAGTGTGCTACCACGGCTTTATTAACTTTAGCTGCTTGTTGCATTGCTTCATACATCATTGCTGATTCTTGTACACCTACGCCATCATCTGTGAACGCAAAAGCACCTTGCTTAGCTAGTGCTTCAAAATCAACATGTTCTTTTCCAGCTTGGCGTACGGTTATAGATGCATATGGTAATACACGTACTTGTGCGTTATCTTGAATTAATTGTTGTAAACGCTCCATATGTTCCACAGTGTCCGGTACTGGACGTGTATTTGGCATTGGACATACAGTTGTAAACCCACCACGAGCTGCAGCTTTCGTACCTGTTTCAATCGTTTCTTTATGTTCTCCACCTGGTTCACGTAAATGAACGTGAACATCAATTAAACCAGGTGCTACAAAATGTCCTTGTGCATCAATTACTTCAACACTTTCATCAACTTCAATATTATTGCTTATTTCTTTAATATGTTGACCGTCAATTAAAATAGATGTTTGCTTAAGTTCACCGTTATCTAAAATTTGAGCATTTTTGATTAATTTCAACGTTTACGCCTCTTTTCCTGATAATAGTTTATTGATTACTGACATTCTTAAATACATGCCATTTGTCATTTGTTTGAAAATTCGTGCCTTAGGTGCTTCCACTAATTCAGAATCAATTTCAACACCTCTATTAACTGGTGCAGGGTGCATAACAATTGCTTTATCTTTCAACTTATTATATCTATCCATTGTTAAACCGTATTGTTCATGGTAATCATTTGCCTCGAAGTTAGCTTCACCCGTTATACCATGGCGTTCATGTTGAACACGTAATAACATAACAATGTCTACTTGGTCGATAACATCATCAATTTGCACATATGGTGCATCTAAAGATTCATCAACCCATTCATCTGGACTTGAGAACATCACATTTGCGCCTAGTGATGTTAAGCTTATGAAATTACTTCTTGCTACACGTGAATTTTTAATATCACCACAGATCAAGATATTTAATCCTTCAAATGACCCATACTCTTCATAAATTGTCATGATATCTAATAAACTTTGTGTAGGGTGTTGACCACTACCATCACCAGCATTTGCAATTGGGATATTAAGATTTTCTAGTTCTTCATAATATGCATTTTGAGAATGTCTTATGACAAGTAAATCAACGCCGATGCTCTCAAGCGTTTTACATGTGTCGTACAGTGATTCTCCTTTTTGTACTGATGATGTACTTGTTTCAAAGTTAACTTCTTTAAGACCTAATTTTTGCTCTGCTACTTCAAAGCTACATTTAGTACGTGTTGAGTTTTCGAAGAATAAATTTGAAACAAACTTTCCTTCGAATTGTGGTAATGGTTGTTTTCCTGATTTATAATCACAAGCTGTTTGAATTAAATCGTAAATGTCCTCGTTAGATAAATGTTCCATAGATAATAAGTTATTCATAAAGCGCCTCCTGATAAATAATCCTTGTTAAATTAGTTTTTTGATTACTGTTTTTCTTTTGGCAAAATTAAATTTAAGATAATACCTGAAAGTGCTGCGAGTGCCATACCTTCGATTTGAAGGTTTACACCTAAACCTTTTAAATTGATAAGTAAGTTACCAATACCTACAACTAAGATGACTGAAGCAATGACTAGGTTACGGTTGCTTGCGAAATCGATATTGCTCTCAACTAACATTCTGAGTCCGCTTGCTGCAATAATACCGAAGAGCAAGATGGATACGCCGCCCATTACCGGGGTAGGTATTGATGAAATCAACGCTGAGAACTTTCCAATGAATGATAAGACAATCGCGATAACCGCTGCGCCACCAATAACATAAATACTATAAATTTTTGTTATTGCTAGAACACCGATGTTTTCGCCGTATGTTGTACTTGGTGGACCACCAATAATACTTGCGAACATGGTTGACACACCGTCACCGATAATTGAGCGATGTAAACCTGGATCCTCGAAGAAGTTTCTACCTACAATTTTATTGATTACCATTTGGTGACCGATATGCTCACTCACTGTTACGAACACGATTGGTAACATGACGAGTATTAAACCAAGGTGTATCGACGGTACATAATCTTTAAACGGTAAATAGATGTGAGGGAAGTCAATCCAATTTGCTTTCGCAATATTTGAAAAGTTTACTAATCCCATAAAGATTGAAACAATGTAGCCGACGATGATACCAATAAGTACCGGTATCAGTGATAAGAATCCTTTGAAGAACCCTTGGACAATAATGGTTACAAGTAATGTGATAAGTGCTACAACTAAATAGCTTAAGTTGTACCCTTTCATATCACCTGAATTCTCAAACATTGCCATATTAACTGCTGTTGGTGCTAGGCTTAAACCAATCACCATGATTACTGGCCCCACTACTACTGGTGGAAGTAAATGCATTAACCATCCTGTACCACTTATTTTGATTAGAATACCGATGATGACGTACATGACGCCACTAGCGAATAATGCGACCAACATATCGCCTAGACTGTGCGTACTTAATCCAGTAATAATAGGTGTGATAAATGCGAAGCTTGACCCTAAATATGCTGGAATCTTTGCTTTAGTAATTAGGATGTAAAGCAATGTTCCTATTCCTGATGCAAGTAAAGCAGCTGATATAGGTAAGCCAGTAAGGAATGGTACTAATACAGTAGAACCAAACATTGCAAATAGATGTTGCAAACTCAGTAATGCCCACTGTGCCGGTTGCGGTTTATCCTGTACATCTAACACCGGCTTAACGGTGCGTTCAAACATTTGTTCATTTTCCATTTTTTTCTTCCTTTCATAAAAAAAGTCTCTTTAACATATAAATGTAAAGAGACTAAAAAATCGTATTTAGTAAGCAGATACGTTTTCATATCCAACGTGATCTGTACATACGTGACAAAGTATTCTGTTTTAGTGAGCACATTACTACTTATTTTGAAACTTTCATACTGACACTCACTATTGAATACTTTACCTTTTTCAGTCTCTCGTACTGATTTAAAAGGCCTTTATTCAATTATAACTGCGTTCTGTGAATCCTTTTCATTTAAGAACACAGAAACGGATTCTTCTTTAGCAGTTGGAATATTTTTTCCTACAAAATCGGCTCTGATAGGCAACTCACGATGTCCTCGATCTACAAGTGCAGCCAATCCAATTTTAATTGGTCGAGAATGTAATAGAATCGCATCTAGTGAAGCTCTAACAGTTCTACCAGTGTAAAGCACATCATCAATAATGATGACGACCTTGTTATTAATATCAGCATCAATATCTATTGCGTCTTGAGTGATTTTCTTGTTAGCAATTTCAATATCATCTCTAAAATGAGTAATATCAATTGTGCCTGTCGGAACTGCTTTTTGTTCAATTTGATTGATTTTGTCTTGAATACGTCGTGCTAAGTATTCGCCTCTCGTTTTGATACCGAGTAACACAAGATTTTCTGTACCTTTATTGTATTCTAGAATTTCGTGCGCCATACGCGTTACAGTACGTTGTATTGCAGCTTCATCCATGATGATACGCTCAGACATTATCTCACCTCTTAATATTAAAAAACCTCATGTCTTTAATCAAAGACATGAGGTTTAATTTATATACGGACATGTACGTTTATACGATACATGATAAAGTCATTCTCATTAAACAATTCATCAATGTGCTCAATGAATGATTTTAAGAAAGTGTATAGAATTATACTCATTGTCTTTGAAGCCTCTCTGGACTTTCGTTTAAAGACATCGTTTTCTTTTTGAACTGTTATTAGCTTAATGCTTTTTGACTTATAAGTCAATGCAAATTTTAAAATTATCTGTGTTAAATAATACTTTTTATTAGATTAAATTCCATTTTAGACAATTGAATGATTAACTTAAGCTTCTCTTAAACGGATATCTTCTAATAATGTTTCAAATGCTTCAGGTAACTCCGCTTGTCGTTCAATGTATTCATGTGTGACTGGATGTTCAAACCCAATAACCCCTGCGTGTAAAGCTTGACCCCCAATATCAAGTGTCTTTCTCAGACCATATTTAGGGTCTCCAACAAGAGGAAATCCTATATATTTCATATGCACACGGATTTGGTGTGTACGCCCTGTCTCTAATTGACACTCAATTAATGTATAATCTTTAAAATGTTCCAACACATTGAAATGTGTCACGGCTTCTTTACCATTATCAACAACATCCATAGATTGTCTATCTTTCTCATTTCTTCCTATTGGCGCATCGATTGTACCGTAATCATGTGGAATGTTTCCATGTACTAATGCAGTATATTTTCGCTTAACAGATTTATCCATTAACTGTTCAACTAAACCACGATGCGCGATATCATTTTTCGCAACCATTAATAACCCTGATGTATCTTTATCGATACGATGTACGATACCAGGACGAATCTCACCATTAATACCAGATAAATCTTTAATTTGATACATTAATCCATTAACCAGTGTACCTGAATAATGACCTGGTGAAGGGTGAACTACCATGCCTTTAGGTTTATATACAATCGCAACATCTTCATCTTCATAATAAATATCTAAGTTTAAATTTTCCGGCTGAATATCAGCTTCAACGACTTCCTTTTCAGTAACGATAATACTGTCATTTAATTTAACTTTATAATTAGATTTAATCACTTTGTCATTTACTGTTACTAAATCGTCTTTAATCCAATCTTGTATTTGACTTCTTGACCAGTCATTGTTGAATTCAGGTAATAATTTATCAATACGCTGTCCAACATAAGCTTGATCTTCTATTTTAAATTCATGTGTTTTCAAATTACAGCCTCCTACTCTTTCGAATTTGCATCTTTAAGTAAGGCAATGATGATGAATAATACACCTATTGTTAGACTTGAATCCGCAACATTAAATATTGGAAAATCATATCCGAAAATAGTCGTATCAACAAAATCAACTACTTCACCATTTACTAATCGATCAATAAAGTTACCTAATGCGCCTGCAAATAATAAACTAATTGCAACTTGCATAAACAGATTATACTTTGCTTCTTTAATATAAAATAATACAAGTACGACGAGAATTATAAGCGTAATAATATAAAAGAATCCCATTTTACCACTTAATATTCCCCACGCCGCACCGTTATTTCTATGTGATGTTATATTTAAAAAATTGGGAATAACCTCATACGAATCACCAATATTCATTGTTGTAGCTATTATACGTTTAGTTACTTGATCAATGATTAATATTGTGATTGCTACGATTAAAGATATCGTTATATAATATTTCTTTTTCATTCACGTGCCTCCATTCACACACTACACTTTGACAACACTCTACATTATAGCTTACTCCCATACATAAAAAAAGCTACAGTTACAAATAACTCATGAGAGGTGTAACTGTAGTTCACTATGCTGTTTCATTTTTATTTTCCTTTGGATGAATATAATTAAATTCGTCTACTTGATTGTCATGAACTGTTCTTTTTGTCACTTCATACGGTTTATTATAGTTCATATCAAATACTGTTAGCGACCCATCCTGGTGAACTTTATCTATATATGCTACATGACCATATTGACCTTTAGGATATTGCAAAATTGCGCCAACACTAGGTTCATTATTTACTGTATATCCTTCTTCATCAGCTTTGGCAGCCCAATACTTAGCATCACCCCATTTATTGCTAATCATATTACCATCTTGTCGTATTCTGTCAAACACGTAATACGTACACTGCCCCTTAGCATATAAATTGAATTTCATTGGATTCTTTTCCCAAAAATGAATTGTAGGTTGCGTCATATCTTGATTATCAATACCATCATATATTGCACCAACAGTGAAAAGTGCACTACCTAAAAACATTATAGCTATAAATTTCTTCATTTAATCACACTACTTCTATAAAATTAAATCTAAATTGAAGTCCGTCTGGACCCTTAACATCGATATGCGTTGTTTCAGGATAATAATAATCAATTAATGCGAGACCATATGTGATAGGATTCATAACGCGCTTTGTACTTGATAACCATTGATTAATTGCTAAATGATGATGATATTGATTTGAAGACATATAGAGTGAAAACTTATCCAAATATGCAGATGTTTCAAGTCCAAAATAGTTTAAATAATATGATTTGACTTCAGACATACGTATCGATTTAAGAGATACATTTCCAATTTTAGTTCCTTTAGGAATGCCTTGCCAAGTTTGATCTGTTACATGCGTTAATAATCGTGGAACATGAATTGCTTCAACATCCAATTTCACATAATTATTATCGTACAGCCAGTCATCTATATCGTGATCGACATAAAACTTAAATGCATTTCCCTCTGGACCTTCAATAAAAAGAGAGGTATAGACACTTTGTTCTCCACCATTTACTGGAATTTCAAAATCTGTCATTTGTACAAGTAAATCTGCTAAATCTGCTATATTAGGAAGCAATATACCTATATAAAATAATCCGGCTTCAGATAACAGCGGTTCCCTACCATTTACAATTTCTTTTAAAGTTATAAAATGATTAGATTGACCAATCTCATATTGGACAGATTGGTGTGTTTCGGTAATCACTTCAAATCCTAATACCGTTTCATAAAATGGTCTTAAATTAGCTAAATTTCTCACATTTAACGTGATACCATTTACGAAATGTGCATGCTTGGAATGAAACATTGTAGCCTCCTAATATGACTGTAAATCAATTGCATCATTTTTATTGGATGCATTAATCACTTTGATGAAAATAATACTTTTTATTTTACCTTAAAATCTATCAAATTTTATCAGTCTTTGTATGTATATTGCAATTTATGTTTTTTTAGTTCGCTCTTATAAATACCGACTTCAAAATAAAGTATTTACATTTTACTTAGTTTCCTTTTTAAAATTACGCTAATATATAATAAAGACAATTTCTATATTATTTTAATAGAAGTTGTCTTTTTCAACTATATATACACTATAACTCGGACGTTCTTTTACAACAAATTAACGTATGCATTATATCAATATGGATGATTTATGCTTTAAACAGATGATATATTTTGGATCCTAGATAAGCACCCACAATCGCACCTGTAGTCATCGCTACAGTACTGAATAGCTGATTATTGTGTGATGATGCTTGTTTATCTTCTTCAGCACGTTTATTCATATGATTTACAAATAATTCCATAACTGTTTTATGAATATTGGCTTGTGTATATTTATAAACTACCCAAGGCAATGTCGGCTCATATTCTTGTAACGCAACGATTGCTTCATTCGTATCTAAAATACGTCTAAATTCAAATCGAGCATTGCCACCATTATTGGATAATGCTAAATTGCCACCTACGATTTTGTAAACAATCATATCCTCAGAAGAATCTTCCATATCACGTTCCATTTTTAAGATAAATTGATTCGTAAACGGCAGTGTAATATCAAATTTATTTTCATTTATAGTGCCATTGATTAAATGTAACGTAATATTGTTAATAAACGTTGCATATGTTTTAGCCACATCTTCCATTGAATAATTGGCCGGAATACTAAAACGTGATATTGCTCTTACATCTTTGATGCTTTCTTTTTTACTTTCACTTGATGATTTTTTGTTTTTATTTTGTTTTTGATTCATTTTATTTTCTTCATTTAGCGCTTGTTCTACACTTTCTTCATATGACATCTTACCAATAGATATATCAGGATGTGTGCGTTCTGGTTGTGGAATCATATCATGAACTAAACTATTCATAAGTGGGTAAACCATCTCTTTAGGCACCTGTGAAATAAGTTGTACCCAATATCGACTAACCCAAATAGGGATAATTGGTAAGTCAACGATTGGTAAACGTTTATTTAACACTACTGCCGTGCGTTGTATTAATTCCTTATAATTCATAATTTCTGGACCTGTAATATCAAAAGCCTCATTATGTTGTGGTGTACGTTTGACTAATAGTGCGAGTTTATCAATAACATCGTTGATTGAAACGGGCGCAATCATATGATATGCCCAACTAGGTAAGACCATTCCGGGTAAACGTTCAACCAAACGTTTTAAAATCGGGTAAGAACTTCCCTTTGCCCCAATAATTAAACCTGCTCGCAATGTGCTAACCGGTATGCCATAAGAGCCAAGAATTTTCTCACATTCTAAACGACTACGTAAATGCGCCGACAGCTTGTCTTCATTGGGAATTAAACCACTCATAAAAACAATATGTTTTACGCCTTGTTTTTTAGCAGCTCTCGCAAAATTATCCGCTAATAAGGCATCCATATCTTCAAAATTTGCTTGCGTCAATTTAGCATTAGGCATCATAGAATGAACAAGGTAAATTGCAGTATCTACCCCTTCCATAACCTTTGTGATTTCATCTAAATCAAATAAATCAGCAGCTTTCCAAGTGACATTCTGTTCATTTTCTTTATTTTTAGTGTTTCTTGAAATTGCTATAATTTCGTAATTCTCTTTTAATTGCGCTTTCAAGTGTCCACCAATATAGCCAGATGCACCTGTTAATAAAATTTTACTCATCGTTCCACCTCTGTTTATTAAAAATTCGTTCTGTCATTTATCTATGAATATATCTTTCTAAATAACCTTAAATCAAAAAGCGAAACATTGTGTATTATTATTCTTTTTATGTATAAATTATATTGCGAATATTAAAAAGGAGCAGGACAATGAAATAAATTTTAGAAAAATTATTTCTGTCCAGCTCCTTTTTGCTCACATACTATTAAACTAACGTTTTAACTACTTGTTGGCATCGTGGGCATAAGTGTTCTAATTCACCTACTGCGCCTAATGCTTCAGTGTAGTTCCAACATCTTTCACATTTTTCGCCTTCAGCGTGGTCAATTCTGATATCACCATGTTGGTAAGTCTCTGCATTGTCCACAGCATCTGTAACTTCAACTTGTGAAACTATGAATAATTGTTGTAAATCTTCAAATTGTTGTAAGAACGCTGCAGCTTTAAAGTTGTCGTTATTACCAATAACAACTTTTGCTTCGAGTGATTTACCGATTACTTTATTGTTACGTGCTACTTCTAATGCTCGGTTAACATCATCACGTAATGCCATTAATTGATTCCATTTATCAAGTAATGCTTGATCAACTTCAACTACTTTAGGCATATCAGCTAAATGAACACTTTCTTCTTTCACATGTGGTGTGTGTGTCCAAACTTCTTCAGCTGTGTGGACTAAAATAGGTGCTAATAATTTCGTCATATCAACTAAGATTTGGTATAACACTGTTTGCATACTGCGACGTTTATGCGCATTTTTCTCTTCGATATAAAGGATATCTTTACCATAATCTAAATAGAAGTTACTTAATTCAACATTAATAAAGTTTTGAACTTCTTGATAAATGTTTAAATAATCAAAGTTATCATAATGGTTAATTGTGCTTGCAGTGAATTCACGTAAACGGTTTAATAAGTAACGGTCTACTTCTAATAATTCAGATTCAGGAATTGCATCTGTTTCCGGATTGAAATCGTTAATGTTACCTAACATGAATCTTAATGTATTTCTAATTTTACGATAAACATCAGATGTTTGTTTTAAGATTTCATCAGAAATACGAACGTCAGCTAAGTAATCCGTACTACTAACCCATAATCGTGCGATATCAGCACCCTTTTGTTTTACAACTTGGTCTGGAACAATAACATTACCAAGTGATTTACTCATTTTCTTACCTTCACCGTCCATTACAAAGCCGTGAGATAATAAGAATTTATATGGTGCTTGTCCTCTTGTTGCCACAGCAGTAGTAATTGAAGAGTTAAACCAACCACGATATTGGTCACTGCCTTCAAAGTATAAATCTGCAGGGAAACTTAATTCTGGACGATTTTCTAATACACCACGATGTGATGAACCTGAGTCAAACCAAACATCCATGATATCCATTTCTTTTGTAAACGTACCATTTGGACTACCAGGATGTGTAAATCCTTCAGGTAATAAGTCTTTCGCTTCTTTTTCAAACCAAATATTTGAGCCATGTTCTTCAAATAAATCTGCTACATGGTTAACCGTTTCTTTAGTCATGATAATATCGCCGTTTTCAGCATAAAATACTGGTAATGGTACACCCCATACACGTTGACGAGAAATAACCCATTCTCCGCGATCACGAATCATATTATAGATACGTGTTTTACCCCAATCTACTTTGAAGTCTGTGTCTTCAATTGCATCTAAGATATCTTGTCTTACCTTATTGATTGAAGCAAACCATTGTGGTGTTGCACGGAAAATAACTGGTTTCTTAGTACGCCAATCATGAGGGTAACTATGTGTAATAAAGTTAAGTTTTAATAAAGCATTTTTTTCAGTTAATAAATCAGTAACTGCTTTGTTAGCTTTATCGTAAAACATACCTTCAAATTGTCCGCCTTCTTCAGTGAACACACCTTTATCATTTAAAGGACTAATTACTGGTAAATCATATTTTTGTCCAACGATATAGTCATCTTCCCCGTGACCAGGAGCGGTATGAACACAACCTGTACCTGCATCAGTTGTAACATGGTTACCGTTAATTACAAGTGATACACGATCTAAGAATGGGTGTTGGGCTTCAACGTACTCTAATTCTTTACCTGTAAATTCTTTTTCTAATTGAATTGCTTCTTTATCCCATTCTAATGCTTCTGCTACATTTTCAGATAAAGCTTGTGCAATGATATATTTCTTACCATTCACGTTATATTGACCATATTTAAGTTCAGGGTGAACAGTAATCGCAACATTTGATGGAATAGTCCATGGTGTAGTTGTCCAAATAATAAATTGTGCATCTTCATCTACAATACCTTTTGAATCTTTTACATCAAACGCAACATAAATTGATGCTGAACGTTTATCATGGTATTCAATTTCCGCTTCAGCTAAAGATGATTCACTTGAAGGTGACCAATAAACAGGTTTTTTACCTTTATAAATTAATCCTTTATCAGCCATTTCACCGAACAAACGAATTTGTGCCGCTTCATATTCTGGTTTCAAAGTGATGTATGGATCATTGAAGTCACCACGCACACCAAGACGTTTAAAGTCTTTCTTTTGTAATTCAATTTGTTCTAAAGCAAATTCTTTACATTTTTCTCTAAATTCGGCAATTGACATTTTTTTACGATCAACGCCTTTTTTAGTTAAAGCTTGTTCAATTGGTAAACCGTGCGTATCCCAACCCGGAACGTATGGTGCATAAAATCCTTGCATCGTTTTATAGCGGACGATGATATCTTTAATGATTTTATTTAATGCATGTCCCATGTGTAAATTACCATTCGCATACGGTGGACCATCATGTAGGATATAAGATTGGTTACCTTTATTTTTTTCTAGTGCTTTTTGGTATTGGTTGTTAGCTTCCCATTGTTCTTGGATTTGAGGTTCTTTATTTGGCAATCCACCACGCATTGGGAAGTCAGTCTTTGGCATTAATAAAGTATCTTTATAGTTCATAATTGTTTTCACTCCTTAAATGTAAAAAAGAACTCTAAGTTCAATTAAAAAGGGACGGAATGACCGCGGTACCACCCTTGTTAACTCAACTTAGAGTTCTCTCATATATATCGTATTACTTTGTCTAAGTCAGTGATATAAGAGATAGACTTTTATTAGGCTTTCACCGACCCTAATTCGCTGTAAAAAGTTGATTATCTCCTACGTGTCTGTCTTATTTGATAACATTTATTTATTTGTATTTGATGTTGATTCACTTTGACTCACACTTGCCTCTGAAGCAACAGGTTCACTTGTACTAGTAGCGTCGCTTGTACTTAGTGAATCGGTTGATTGGCTATCACTTTCGCTCGTAACCGCACTTTCAGATTGCTGAGCCTGAGCTTTAAGTTGTTCCTCAGGTGTAATATCTTGACTATTTAAATGTTGAAAATTTTCTTGCGTAACTTGTTCTGCATCGATATCGTAGTTGAGTAAATAATCCCAATCGTCATTTTTTAATAGATCTAATTGAGCTTCCACTAACATACGGAAACGAGATCTAAAGATTTTAGATTGACGTTTCATATCTTCCGTTTGGAATGATAAATGACGCGCTTTCTCAATAGCATCATTTACGATTAAGTCTGCTTGTGCCTGTGCTTTACTAATCACAGCTTCCGCTTCTTTATTTGCTGCTTGTTTTGTTTCTTCGCCAGCTTGTTGTGCTTGAACAAGTGCATCGCTAACTGATTGATGTACTTGTTGATAAGATTTAATATTAGTATCTCTCTCTTCAATTACTTTTTCAAGTTGTTTTTTTTCATCTTTTAATCGTTCAATTTCATGACTTAATTGATTTAAATAATCACTTACTTCAGCTGGTTCAAGACCATTTTTCACTTTTGTAAATTCTTTATTTTTTATTTCACTAGGTGTAAAAGGCATCCTACATCCTCCTTAAATCAATTTTAAATTGACTTCTATTTATTACTTAAACAATGTTCGATAATTAATGTGTATTTTGTCTTTTTTAGTTCTACCACCTATATCAGTAATTTGGGCTCTTCCAAATCCTTGAATAGATAATAAATCATTGGTTTGTATTTGAAAATCTGGTGAATCAATAATCGTATGATTCACTTTGACACGTTTCTTTTCAATTAATTGTTTCGCAATTGATCTAGATTTATGAATCATTTCTTTTACGACGACATCTAATCTCAATGCGCTTACAGTACTTCCTTGAATTTTCCAATTCTCTACTGATTGTATCATATCTTTAAATGGAATAGAATTAAGTTTAACTGTAGCACCTTTAATCTTTGTTAATTCCAACATAATATATGATTCTAGTTGCTTTGTCAAAACAAATTGAATATGTTCTCCTACAATGATATCTCCGACTTGTTCTCTTTCAATTCCTAATGACATGAGTGTGCCTAACACATGCTGGTGTTGAAGATGAACAAACTTTTCAGGGTAATTAATCTGAATTAATACTTCTTCAAAATCGTCTTCTTCTGGATCAAAATAACTCGGTGCTATCATTCCTCTTCTTCTTTCAGCGTGATTTCCACCAAAAAATGTCACATGCATATCTTCATAACTGCCTGTTATAACTTCAAGAATATATTGCCCTCTCGGATCAAGAAAGTTTGTCAAAATAGGTGCATACTGCTGTTCGACCTGATCACACTTATCTATTAATTGATCGATTAGCACTTGCTCTTCATCTCTAAAATGTTGATAAATATCGATTACTGTTACACCTCTCTTATATCTAATTCAAATGATAAAAGAGGTTGAAACAAACATTTGTATTGTCTCAGCCTCTTCAACTTCATTAATTATTACACTAAATAAATAAGTATCATATTAAAAATACTTCTTAACCCAGCTTGGAATAATACAAGTACAAACAAAGCTACAAGTGAAGAAATGTCAATCATTCCAATTGGTGGGATAATCTTTCTAAATGGTTCTAAAAATGGTTCATATAATTTACCTAGTATTTGGCCTAATTTAGATTCTCTAACACTTGGTACCCAAGATGTAAAGAAATATATAATCATTCCAAAATAATATATTTGTACTAGAAATATTATAAAATTAAAAATAGTAGCTAATAAACCTACATCCATATAATGTCTCCTTATTCGTAGTGCTGCGTTTCCATTTGTTCAATGTGGTCTGTGATACTTCCCGCAACTTCCACGTTATCAGGTGTACAAAGGAATATGTCAGTACCTACACGTTGAATATCCCCACCAATCGCATAAACTGTACCACTTAAGAAATCAATAATACGTTTAGCTGAAATTTTGTCAATGCGTTGTAAATTAACTAATGTAGCGCGACGGTTTTTTAATTCATCTGCGATATCTTGCGTATCAGAAAATACACGTGGCTCGAATAAGCACATTTTTGAACTTTCATTGCCACTATAGCTTTGAGACGATTGATTCATCGTCACAACATTTTTACTGTTTGACTTTGATGGTGGTTGATTCATACGCACATTCCTTTCTTCTGAGTTATAATTTCTTGATGCTTTCTTTTGCGGTACGCTCTTTAATTTACTTTGATTGCTATATGAACGTTCAGATTGTTGTGGTTGTTTCTGCTGAACATGGTTTGTTTCTGTTTCTTCATTCTGAACTACACGACGTTGTCGCTCTTCAGGGCTTTCTACTTCCTCTTCATCATCCATTAGAAAAAAATTATTAAATAAATCTTTAATAGCCACGGGGCTCACTCCTATTCTCCAACAAGTTTAGTCCCTATTCTTATAAATGAAGCACCTTCTTCTACAGCAATTGCATAGTCATTACTCATTCCCATAGATAAATCATCACATGGTGCATAATCTAATTTAAGGTTTTTAATTTCATCTCGTTTTAATCGTAATTGTTTAAATAACTGACGAATATAAGCTGTATCATCTGTATAGGGTGCCATTGTCATTAATCCGACAATTTTAATGTTATCATATTGTTTCATTTGTTCTATGAAGTGATTAACTTCATTCAAAGCAATACCATGTTTAGATTCTTCACCTGAGACATTAACTTGTACGAAGCAGGCAATCTCATGATCAGCTCGTTTATTAATTTCCTTAGCTAGACTAAGTCGATCTAATGCATGCAGGTAATCAATGTCGTTAATTACTTCTTTTACTTTTCTAGATTGTAAAGAACCTATAAAATGCATCGTAACATCGTCAGGTAACGCAGATTTTTTCTCTAAAAAGCCTTCTAATCTGTTTTCACCAAAATGTCTTAGCCCAGCATCATAAGCTTCTTTAGCACGGTCTATTGTAACATATTTTGTCACTGCAATCACGTTTGGCAAGGAACTTGCTTCACTATTTTCAAAGTGTGTTTGAATTTCACTTTCAATATTTTTTAAATTATCTTTTACGTCCATATTCTACCCAACCTCTTTAACATTTGTTAAGTACAATGATTATTAATATTTGCTTTCACATACCTATTGTATTACGACAATCATTACTTTAAATAGCTTATTTTTGTCCTATAAATGCCAACATTCTTCCTGTTTGGCCCTTTTCAATGCGATATGAAAAGAAAAGAGACAAATCTTCTGATGTAGCATAATCAGTAATATATATATTGTCCATTGGCACACCATAATGATGAAGTAATAATGCATTAGCACGCTTTAAGTCAATGCCATGTCGATTTTCTCCACGTGTCTCAATATATGACTCTACATTAATTGGTAACGTTTCAAACTTCGATTTAATATCATCATTAATTTCATACGTCGTTGATGTCGATGGTCCTATCACTATATTTAAATCTTTTAAATCAAAATCAATTTGTTTTAACATTTCATTAACGATTTGGCCATAAGTACCTCGCCATCCTGCATGTGCTAAACCTATATAGTGGTGTTTCTCACTGTAAAAGTAAACGGGTACACAGTCTGCATAACACATAGTTAATAACGTATCAGATTCATATGTATACATCCCGTCGATACCATATAGTTCATCTGTTAAACTATCAATGTTAGTCCCACGATGACTTTGTGTAATCTCAATCACACGATTTTCATGTGTTTGAATCGGGAATACCCAATGCGCGCTTTCAAATCCAATTGCATCCGCCAATATTTCTTGATGTTTCGTAATATTTTCAGGTTCATCATCCACATATCTGGCCATATTAAATGACGCTTCAGGATATAGGCTATAGCCACCCTCTCTTGTAGTGAATCCCAAATTTACACGCATCAAGTCTTTAGATTCATAATTTAAGTAATGGGGATACTTCACAAACTTCTCTGACACGAAATCAAACCACCTTATTTTATGTTTTATATTTATCGATTTAAAAAGCCTTACTCTAAAATTGAATATAATTATATTATATAACAATCTTCACTTTACTTGAAAGTAAATAAAAAGGGAGCGAACATGAATCCACAAGTGAATTCGTCGTTCTACTCCCTTTTAGGAATGATTAAGACGATAAAAACACTTAATCATACAACGAAATATAGTCTAAACTTATTTGAATTAACGTCTAGTTCTTCTAGAACGTCTTTCTTCTCTATTTCTGATAAAGCTAGGAATGTCGTCATCTTTAGTAGTATGACTTCTTTCAGATACGCTTTCAGAAGAACGCGTGCTTGATGAACTTTGAGAGAATGATTCTTCTCTAGGTGTACTTGCTTGAGATGAAGTACCTGAAGTTGCACTTGTTCCGAAACCTGTGCTTGAAGCTTTACGTCCTTGTGAAGTTGGTTTGTCTTCAAAACCTGTTGCAATTACAGTAACTACGATTTCATCTTGTAATTCAGGATTGATAACTGTACCAAAGATCATATTCACATCTTCATCTGCTGCATCTTGTACGATGTCAGCTGCTTCTTGCGCTTCGAATAATGAAAGTGATTCTCCACCAGTGATGTTCATTAACACACCTTGAGCACCAACGATTGAAGTTTCAAGTAATGGTGATGAAATAGCTTTTTTAGCTGCTTCAACTGCTCTATTTTCACCAGAAGATACACCAATACCCATTAATGCTGAACCTTGGTTAGACATGATTGTCTTAACGTCAGCAAAGTCTAAGTTTACTTCACCTGATACAGCAATTAAGTCAGAGATACCTTGAACACCTTGGCGTAATACGTTATCTGCTTCTTTAAATGCTTCCATCATAGGTGTTGATTTGTCAACGATGTCTAATAAACGGTCGTTAGGGATAACGATTAATGTATCTACAGCTGCTTTCATAGCTTCAACACCAGCAGCTGCTTGTGTTGAACGTTTACGTCCTTCAAATCCGAATGGACGCGTTACAACACCTACAGTTAATGCTCCCATTTCTTTAGCAATCTTAGCTACTACTGGTGCAGCACCTGTACCAGTACCGCCACCCATACCAGCAGTTACGAATACCATATCTGCGCCTTGGATAGCATCTTCAATTTGTTCACGAGATTCTTCAGCTGCTTTTTTACCAATTTCTGGGTTAGCACCTGCACCAAGTCCACGTGTTAATTTCTCACCAATTTGGATTTTAGATTCTGCTTTAGATAAGTTTAAAGCTTGTCCATCTGTGTTAATTGCAATAAATTCTACATTATTCATACCATGGTCGATCATACGGTTAACAGCGTTGTTACCGCCACCACCTACACCGATGACTTTTAATGTCGCTAAATGATTAAATCCTTGTTCAAATTCTAACATTTATATTTCCTCCTAGTCTTAATGGCCCATCATTCAAATAGAGATTTCATAAGTTTTTTAAATTTACCCTCTTCTTTTTGAGGTTTTTCTTGATCATCATCATAATGTTCTGTCGTATCGTGATGAGTTTCATGGCTTTCATACTTATCATCGTCGTCTACTTTTTCTGTTCTTTCATGTGGTTCGTTGTAGTCTTCTTCATAAGTATCTTCATTTTTATTTGACTTACGTTTAAACCAGTCAAATCCACCAGATTTAGAAGTATGCTCTTTTTCGTTATCTTCAATAACTTCTTCTTCAAATTCATCATTATCTTGATAACTCATTGTAACATAATCTAGCAGCTCATCAAAAGTGATGCTACTAGATATAGTAGAAATCGCTGATGTGAATTCTGGTTTTCTGATACCCATTTGTGATGGTGTATGAATTCTAATTTTTTCATTTACCATCGTATTGAGTAATTCTTTAACGCCTAATAAATTTGAAGAACCACCTGTTACAATGAAACCGCCGTTTACTCGTGTTAAACCTAAGTCGACTAATACATCAAATACCTCATCAAAGATATCTTGCATTGTTCTCTCAATTACTGCACTTAAGTCTTTTTGAGTATATTCTACTAATTCATCACTATCTACTTGGTCAACGCTGAATACATCTTGTTCTGATGCTGAATTAGCAAAAGCATGACCATACTGATGTTTAATCTTTTCAGCTGTTTCATATGTAGTATTTAATTCTTCAGCAATATCATCAGTAATATCGCGACCTGCTAATTCAATTGAATCAGCATCTACTAATTCGCCACGTTCATAAAAGGCTATTTGTGTTAAATCTTCACCAATATCAATAACACACGCGCCTAATTCTTTTTCAGTGGCAGTAAGAATAGAACCATAGTTATATGCATCTGAATAAACATCTAAAACGTCTACGCCACATGATTCTACACATTTAATCATGTTGATTAAAATAGATTTGTGAATTGCAATAACCCCAGCTTCAACTCTCAATGAGTGTCTAGCAATTAATTCTTTAGGGTCTGATACTTCGTTATCCCCATCTACTATAAAACGAATCGGGAAAACATCAATGACATCAGTATCCGCTACATCATTTTTTTGACGAATACCTTCTAGCACTTCTTCAATATGTGTGCCGTTTATTTCAGTATCTTCATAAAAATCAATTTCATTTGCTTCATCATATACTTCTGTACCTATGATAGGTAATTTTAAGAAAACTTCTTTAATGTCTACACCTGATGCGATAGAAGCTTTTTTAATTGTATCTTTAACTGCTTGTTTAGCAATGTCGAAATCATCAATTAATCCGTTCTTAATACCGCTAGTGTAGGTTTGTCCTGTACCTATCACATTGATACCATTGTGAAATTTCTCGCCTACTATTGTTTTTACACTTGATGAACCAATATCTATGCTTACATAGTAATGTTCCTCCATAGATAGGCACCTCCTGACAAATTACTATTAAAATACACTATGTTTAGTTTACAATACGTCGAAAGGCTTGTGAACTATAAACACATATTAATATCGAAATTTTTTAATTATTTGAATCTGATTGTTCGTTAATTTTATTTAATGCACTTTGTAACTCATCTTTTGCATCTGTTTCTTGTTGTGATTTTTGACGAACATTTTGATCAGATTTAGAATCTCCGCTACTATTTTCATTATACGGGATAAATGATGCACCTACAGATAAATCTATATATCCTTGTGTTTTTAGATTTCCTGAATCATCTTTCGCTAAAGATTGTGACATTTGAGGGTAATATTTAATTTTATTAGCAATTGTTTTGATATTACCTACTACTTGCATGTCATCTTGCATATATAAAAGAATTCGATTAGGACTATTTTGTTTGGGTGCGTAACTCACCTCTGAAATCATAGCTCTCACTTCTGGAGACATCTTAGACAACGCTTTAATCATATTATCTTTTTCTTCACCCTTAAATCCATCTATAATTGGACCGCTACTGGCAATATTACCATCAAAGTTTTTCAATTCTTCGTTGCCTTCAATGATTGGCACATATTTATTTTTCTCTTTGACAACACCCACAACTTGATTTTCAGTTATTTGTACTTTCAATGTATTAGGTAATTGTTTTTTTATTTTAACGTCTTTGATTAAATCGTTTTTCTTCAGATTTTGAATCCCTTTACGTTTACTATACGTATACATCCTTGAATTGTCTTTAACATCTAAAGCTTTTTCAACTTGACTATCAGTTACGTTGTTATTTCCACTAATTTTAATATTTGAAATTCTACTTAGTGGTGTAAACATATAAAGTAAAAATAAGATAATTAACAGTATTAAAACGGTTAGGATAATATACTGAACTCTTTTTTGACGTTTCCTTCGCTGAATTCTTAGTTGTTCTTTTCTTTCTTGAGGTGATAAATGATCGAATCGAGCATCCTTTTCACGCTTTCGTCTCTTACGATTATCGTTAAATTCTTTCAACCTATCTTTGACAGTAAATTTGTGCGTAGGTTCTTCTGATTGAGTAGAAAGCGTATGCCTTTTCTCTGGTTTTTCACTATCATGACTATGATTATTCTCGGCTTTTTTCTCTATGCTTTTATGCGATGGATCACTAGATGTATTTTGTTCTAATGATTCAGAATCCTTGATTTGGCTTTCCGTTTTCTGTGTGTCTGCTGAATTGTTCTCATTTTCTCGATTTGATTCATCAGTTTGCTTTTTTATTTTATACAATTGGTCATCATCAGTGGGTAAGTCATTATTATTTACATGATTTGAAAGGTGGTCTTCATTATTTAGTTCTCGATTTCTCTTTTCGATAAGACTTTGAATCGAGCTCACCTTATTATTTTTACGTCGTTTATCTTTCACTTGATTTCACAACCTTTAATAAGATGGTAAGTGGGCACGGAAGCTCTCTATAAATCTTTCTCCACGTTCTTCAAATGTATTATATTGATCCCAACTTGCACAAGCTGGAGATAATAAGACAACATCATTCGGTTCAACTACATCTTGTACTTTTTTCACTGCATCTTCAATATCTGTAGCTTTGACGACGATTTTGCCTTGACTATTGCCAAGTTTAGCAAATTTTTCTTGCGTTTGACCAAAAACAACCATAACACGAACATTTTTCATATAAGGAATTAATTCATCAAATTCATTCCCACGATCTAAACCACCACATAACCATACTATAGGTTGTTTAAAGGAATTTAATGCAAACTGTGTTGCTAATGTATTCGTAGCTTTAGAATCGTTATAATATTTATTCGTGCGATTGGCGCCAATATATTGCAATCTATGATCTATGCCGGAGAATGTCGTTAAACTATCAACG
The DNA here is from genome assembly GCF_017892405.1 of Staphylococcus sp. GDY8P85P. Lineage (NCBI taxonomy): Bacteria > Bacillati > Bacillota > Bacilli > Caryophanales > Staphylococcaceae > Staphylococcus > Staphylococcus sp. GDY8P85P. The sequence continues at coordinate 38,589 of NZ_JAESLA010000005.1, forward strand.
ATGGCCTTTATTGGGACACCAGCTAGAATAGAGGCCAATACCGCAGCTAGAATATTCTCTAAATTGTGCTCACCTGGTAGAACTAAATCATCTATATTTATGATTCTTATGCCCTTATAGATAATAAAGCCATCTTTAATGTAAATACCGTCAACTTCCTGATGTGTAGAGAAATACAGTGTCTTAGCTTTTAAATTCTCTGACTCAATTAATTGTCTTTGATGATAATTACATATTAAATAATCATCTTCGGTTTGATTTTTATAAATTTGTTTCTTAGCATTTTGATAATTTTCAAGCGTTTCGTGATAATCAAGATGCGCTGAATATATGTTTGTAATAATTGCAATATGCGGACGATATTGCTCTACACCTAATAATTGAAAAGATGACAATTCAGTTATAAGAAATTCATCTGGCGACGTTTCTTGTGCTACTTTAGATGCCACATAACCTATATTTCCAGATAAACGACCAGTCAATCTACTTTTCTTGAACATATCCCCTATTAAAGAAGTGGTAGTTGTTTTACCATTGGTACCAGTAACTGCAATAATAGGTGCTTCAGATATTAAATAGCTTAATTCGACCTCAGTTAAAATCTTTAAATGACGTTGATAAGCCTCTTTTATAATAGAAACGGTGTATGGGATACCAGGGTTTTTGACAATAATAGGATTATTATCAAGTAACGATAAAGGATGCCCCCCATCAACAATTTTAACACCTAATGCTTCTAAATCTTTGGCATGTGGATCTTGAGATAAATCTTTGCCATCATTGACTGTTACATTTGCACCTAGTTTAATTAGTAACTTAGCTGCTTCATATCCGCTTTTTGCTAATCCTACCACAAGGACATCTTTATTTTCTAATCCTTTATAATCGAGCATGCTAATGCACTCCTATCCATAATCCGATTAATCCTGAAATTAAACCAACTGTCCAAAATACTGTTACAACTTTCCATTCTCCCCAACCACTTAATTCAAAGTGATGGTGGATTGGGCTCATCTTAAAGATACGTTTTTTTGTAAGTTTGTAAGAAGCAACTTGTAACATAACTGAAGCTGTTTCGATTACAAATACTAATCCAACTAGTAATAATGATAATTCTTGATTTAACATAATTGAGATTGTAGCAAAAATACCACCTAAGGCTAAACTACCTGTATCACCCATAAATACTTTTGCAGGATTAAGGTTATATGGTAGAAAACCTAATAAAGCAAAAATCATTATGATACAAAATGCACCAATTGCTGGTGAATCTAAAACAAAGCTCATAATGGCATACATTGTAAAACCAATGATTGATAGTCCTGTTGCTAAGCCATCTAAACCATCTGTTAAATTCACAGCATTTGAGAATCCAACTTGCCAAAATACGATAAAAATAACGTAAGCAAATGATAATGGAATGCTAATATTTGTAAAAGGTATATTTAGATCAGTTGAAAACGCTATAAGATGAAATACGTCACTAAGTACAAAGAATACTATTGCAATAGCGATTTGTGCTAAAAATTTCTGTTTGCTTGTTAAACCTTGATTGTTCTTCTTAACTACGATGATGTAATCATCGATAAAGCCAATCAAACCAAAACCAATGGTTACAAATAATAATAATATGATTGGATTTGAATTATCTACAAAGAAAATTGCAATAATTGACGTAATGATAATACTAATTAAAAAAGTCAAGCCACCCATTGTAGGTGTTCCTGTCTTCTTCATATGACTTTGCGGACCTTCTTCACGAATACTTTGTCCAAATTTCATTCGCTTAAGTGTTGGGATTAATATTGGTACTAAAATAAAAGTAATTAGTAGTGCGATAAACGCGAGTATAAAAAGCATAATGGTCTCCTTTATATATTTAATTTTTAAACGTTGTACTCTGAGTTAACTTCGTTATAATATCTTATTTATTTTATCAATATTTGTAAGTGAATTCATTTAAATATGAGTACAGTATTGAATGAAACACTTTGATGATGCGTAATTTATAAAAACATCAGTGTTCATCCAATACCTGTACCTCATCATCTACCTTTTCAAGACAATGTCTGATTACTTACTAGCGTTGTGCGTCGTACTGGACTACTCGTCTTGGCCAGATGAACGAGATGAATCTTCTTTGTTGTCTTCCCCACTAGTGTCAGAAGACGAATTTGATTTGTCTTTATCTGACGAATCATCACTTGATTGTTCTTTATTAGAAGCATCATTTGATGTTGAATCATTAGCACTAGCATTTGTCGACGTGTCATCAGGGTCTTCAGTAGATAATTCAATTTCAACTTTACTATTATCTTTTAATGTTGTCCCACTCGTAACCGATTGTTTTGTGACGTAACCACTACCTTTTGTTGTAACGTTAATGCCGGTTAATTCTTGGAAGGCAAGCACATCATCTTTTGTCCAACCCTTCATATTTGGCATTGTGATATCGCCATCGGTTAATAAAAGCACTTTACTATTAGGCAATAGTTTTTTGTTTGGTTTAATCGATTGCGATTTAACATTATCTCCATTACCAATAACTACTGCTTGTAAATCTTCAGATTGCAGACTTTCTTTCGCTTTATCTGTAGACTGTCCTGATACATTCGGAACTTTTGAATATTGTGCTGATTTTGTTTCATCAGTTTTAGAACCTACATTTAAATATTTAAGTGTATTTTCCATGATTGGTTTAAATGCTTTACTTACACCCATTTCATAGGCTTCTTGGTCGTTTTTCTGAGCTAAACTCATTCCAGCATAAACGATAACCTTAGGATTTTTCTTAGGTGCGTCGCCTATGAAACTTACAAAGTAAGGGTTCTCACCTTTAACATAACCGCCACCATTTTCATCTGCTACTTGGGCGGTACCAGTTTTACCTTCAATATCATAGCCGTCTACTCTATAGTTCATCGCATGACTTTTCTTACTATTAACTACTTTATCTAGTTCAGTTTCTACTTTACTTGCAGTTGAAGCAGTGATGGGTTTGCCCGCAAATTCTTTTTTGCCTTGATAGAATGTTTTCTTAGAAACTGGATTGTTAATACTTTTAACAAACCAAAGTTTCAACATATTGCCATCATTAAAGAAAGCAGATTGTGCCTGAATCATTTGTACTGGCGTTACAGTTGTAGATTGTCCAAATGATGATGTTTTTTGTTGTAATTCATTTGACCAGGCAATATGGCCTTCAGCTTCACCATCAAATAGGCCGCCTGTTTTTTTACCAAAGCCAAATCGTTCATACCAAGATTTCATTTTGTCAGCACCTACAAGGTCTTGTAAATGCATCATCAATGTATTTGAAGAGTAAGTGAATCCAAGAGACATTGGGATTTCTCCCCAACCAGTTCTATTCCAGTCAGAAATTCGAGACCCCATAATATCACGGTGTCCAGACTCATATTTCTTATCAGGATCAAACTTACCTTCTTGTATAGCTGCTGCTAAACCGAATGATTTAAATGTTGAACCAGGTTCATACGTATTTTGATATAAGTCGTTTGCCCATTTTTTTCCAAAGTTTTCGCCAGTTTCTGGGTTAAACGTAGGTCGTTGACTAAAAGCTAAGATCTCACCCGTTTGTGCATCCATCACAACAGCAAATAAATCTTTTGGTTGATATCGCTTAACCATATCATCCAGTGCTTCCTCTACGAACACTTGAATATTAGAGTCAATCGTTAAATGAACATCGTCGCCACGTTTAGGTGATTTTTCATTTTTAGTATTCGGAGCTATATATCCCCAAATATCTTGAATATACGACAACGCACCTTTAGTACCACTTAAATAACTGTCAAAGATTTTTTCTACACCAAGTGCACCTTTTAATTCGCCTGTATCCGGATTTTTCTGAGCCATCCCAATTAAATGAGACGCGAAATTACCATTTGGATAAAATCGTTCAGTTTCTGGATATAATGTGATGCCAGGTAAATCCATTTTTTCGAGTTTTTGCTTATCTTGATACGTTAAATTGGTTCCTTTTTGCCCAAATTCTACTTGGAATGCTTTTTTCTGATTAAGCCTTTTTTCAATTTCTTCAGGTTTCATATCTATAATTTTAGATAATGCTTTAGCAGTTTTTTTCTTATCTTCAACATAGCGTGGTTTATCACCACTTTTACCTGCACTTTTATCGACAACAGCCACAACTTTGTATCTTTCTACATCTTCTGCGAGAATTTTACCGTTTCTATCGTAGATCTTACCTCGTTCCGCCTGTTCATTGGTTTGAACAAGATACTTTTCATTTGCTCGCATAACTAAATCTTGTCCATCTGAATGACCTGTAATCATTATGTACGCATATCTTAAAACCAATATAAAAAAGAGCAGTCCGAATATACCAACAAGGAGGACTGCTCCTAATTTATTTTTTCTAATTTTAATTTTTCGCTTCGCCATTTGTACGCACTACCTTTACATTGTCGTTATTTAGGCTCATACCTTGTGCTTTAGCCTTGTCGTAAATGCGTTGGTAAGAAGAACTTTTCTTTATTTCAGATTGAATCGCGCTATTTTCACTTGATTGTTGTTCAATTTTAGAATCTAAATCTGCAATTTTTCCATTAGTATCATACGCATCCATTTTTAAAGATAGCATATAGATAGCAATAACTGCAATTGCAGTAACAAGTGTTATGTATAAGTATTTCTCAAACCTTGTGAGTTGAACTACAACCTTTTTTGTGACAGTTCGTGTTTGTGGTTTGGGTTGAGGTTGTTGTTTCGGTATACTATTGTGCTGGACGTCTTCATATGGTTCATATATTTCTTCTACAGCCATCGTCAATTACTCCTTATTTTAAAATTTCTGCAACACGTAATTTTGCACTGCGCGCTCTGTTATTTTCATCCAAATCTGTGTCAGTTGCCGTTATTGGTTTACGATTTACTCTTTTAAGTTTAGGTGTGTAAGCTTCAGGAATAATTGGTAACCCTCGTGGCACTTCAGGACCCTTTTCATACTCTTGGAACATTTGCTTACATAATCTGTCTTCTAAAGAGTGGAAAGTGATTACTGAAATTCTGCCTCCAACTTTCACAAGCTCAATCGCTTGTTCAATTGAATCCTCGAATGCAGATAACTCATCATTGACTGCTATACGTATAGCTTGAAATACACGTTTTGCAGGATGACCACCTTTTCTTCGAGCTTTAGCAGGAATGCCTTCTTTGATGATGTCAACTAGCTCTAATGTAGTTTCGATAGGCTGATGTTCACGATGTGCTTCGATTCGTCTCGCTATTTGTTTAGAAAATTTTTCTTCTCCATAACGATAAAAAATCTTAACAAGCGCTTCATATGGCCATTGATTGACTACTTCATATGCGCTAAGTTGCTGCGTTTGGTCCATTCTCATATCCAGTTTGGCATCATGATGGTAACTAAATCCTCGCTCTGGAACATCTAATTGTGGACTCGAAACGCCTAAGTCATAATAAATTCCGTCTACCTTTTCAATGTTCAAATTTTTCAAAATGTCAGTCAATTCTCTAAAATTACTATGTACGAACGTGACTTTGTGTAGATGATCTTTCAATACTTCTTTAGCATTATCTAATGCTGTTGTGTCTTGATCAATCGCAATTAATCTACCGTCATCGTTTAATTGATTTAATAAATAGAGAGCATGACCCGCGCCACCAAGCGTACAGTCTACATAAATACCATCTTCCTTGATGTCTAGATAATCTATTGTTTCGTTGAGCATGACGCTAATATGATGAAACACGACTTATTCCTCCATTAAAAATCAAAATCTATTAAATCTTCAGCAATATCTTCGAAACTTTCTTCAGATTCATCATAAAAATCTTTCCAAATTTCTCTGTCCCAAATTTCAATTCGATTTGAGACGCCTATTACTGTACATTCTTTTGTTAAATTAGCGTATTTCCTTAAATTTTGAGGAATATTAATACGCCCTTGCTTATCCAATTCCACTTCAATCGCACCTGAGAAGAACATACGCATAAACTTACGTGCGTCTTTTTTTGTCATAGGTAAGGTTTTCATTTTGTCTTCTATTTGTTGCCATTCTTCAAGTGTGTAACCGAATAAACATTTATCAAGGCCTCGTGTGATAATAAAACGTTCGTTTAAGTCATATCTAAACTTAGATGGAATTATCATACGTCCTTTAGCATCAAGTTGATGCTCGTATTCTCCCATGAACATTATTATCACCTCACCTTATTTATAATTTACCACATATCCCCACTATCCTCCACTAATTCTGTAAAATATCTTAAAATTCTTTTTTCTATACAAAAAAACCCTATTTTATCATTTCGATAAAATAGGGCTAATGCCTGATTTATTAAGGTTTTACAATGATTTGATCAAATGTGTATTCAAGTGGTGGATAAGTGGAGGGACTGAACACATCAATCCCAAAATCATTCATAATTTGGAGTGGATTCCAAATTCTTTCTTGCAGTCCGTGGTGAGGATGTAATACGAAATCCAATTCTCTAAATTGTCTCATGCTAATATCATTTTCTCGTTCAATATTTAATAAATAGCGCTTAAGTAAATAATCAAATTGTTTATGATGAATGTCTCTATTTTTAGTAACTAAATTTAAATTGTCTTGATTTCCTTGAACTTCATTTAATAATTGCTCATATACATTGTCATGTTTAGCTTGCAATTCTTCTACTTGTTGAATGAAGGTGTTGGATGCTTTTTCTCGTACAAATTTATTTTTGTCATCATCAATACCAGTTTGAATTACTTTTTCAACATTCAAATTGTATTGCTTCAATAGCTTTTCTGTTCTCTCCATCATATAAGTGATTTTCATACGTGGTAAAACAATAGGCATTTCAACATCTAGTAATTGGAACACACCATTTAATTCTGCCCAATACTTAATCTCACTTGGGCCACCTATGAATGCTACAGTATTGAATAACCATTCTTCCATGACTGGTCTTGTGACAACGTTGTTTGAGAATCGCTCTGGCTCAGCTTCTATCAATTCCATGAGTTCCTTTTCTGAGAAAGTGCTCTCAGACTTACTTAATTTAAAATAGTCCCCATCTCTTGTAATTAATTGTCGCATCCCATCTTCATGAAGGAATAAATGAACATTCGTGTCAGTCTGAATCATTTGTGTTAACCCAGCCTCAATAGTTTGCTCTTGTGTTTGTCTAAATGCCTGATCAATTTTAGCGTGATGATTTACAATTTCTTTTAATAATGGTTTCTCCAGTTGTCTAAGGTTATTATTTTGTGCATCAATGAGTAACAAACCGTAATCTTTAAAGACTTCATGTAATAAAGCTTTAAAGATATCTGTCCATGTATCAAACGTATTAATAATATCCACACATAAGTTATATAAAGGTTTAGAATGCTTAGTTTCTTTTAATTCTTTGAAGAAAAGATTTAATGCATTGATTAGTGCTTCCTTATCAGGTGTATATCTTGAAACATTAGTTTCTGGTGGTGTCATTGTATGATATTTAACTTTCTTTACTTGTGCCTCATTGCCATTATATGCATACGTATGATTGACTTCATCAAAGTCATGATCTTCCCCGGCAATCCAAAATACTGGTACAACCGTTTCACCGTATGCTTTAGTTAGTTGATTACTTAACGTAACAATTGAAAGTATTTTATGGAACGTATATAAAGGTCCACCAAATAGACCGGCTTGTTGACCACCGATGACTACTTTTGCACCTTGTCCAAGCGCCTCTATGTGCTCTAGTTGAGAAGTCGTTAATTTTAAATCTGCCATTTCGTCTTTAATGATTTGTGCTAATTGTTGTTCTCTACCATTATTTGGACGTTCCATTCTCGCAGTGAAGCTAGATGATGCAACAGGATCATACTGATAAAACGCTAATAATCGCTTGTCACTTTCTTTTAATTTTGAAATAAATAAATCTTTTTCTTTAAACTGAGTTACTCGACAGTCCATATCTATACTCCTTCAACATAGCTATTACTCATATAGTATAAAGATTATAGCACTATATGACAATTTTACGGCTTAAAAAATTATAAATAGTATTGTAAAAGATGTCTTTGCTAAGGAAAATATAATTGAATGAAATTTACATATTATTTAAGTTATAATAAAACTAAAGAAATAAGGGGGATAACGAAAATGAGTAAAGTTAAACATCTTGAAATTAATTATAAAACAGACGAGTTATTTGAAGCTTTTAGAGCGTTTGGAAACAAAGATTTATACATGGTAGAAGAACTACAAGGTCAAATGATAGACGCTAGTTCCGATTCACCATTCTATGGCATTTTCCATGGTGAAAACCTTGTTGCGCGTATGGCGTTGTTAAAAAAAGGTGATGTTGAGGAAATTTATTTTCCAGAATTTGATGACTATTTACTATTATGGAAATTGGAAGTATTAGAGAAGTACCAAAATAAAGGATACGGCCAATCACTCATTGATTATGCCAAATCTTATAATATGCCTATCAAAGCGATTGCACGTCAAAATTCTAAAAACTTTTTAATCAATCAAGATTTTGAAGATGTTCATGCCAAAAACCCTGAAGGCCACGATGTACTTGTTTGGTCTCCTAAATAATCGTTTCATAGCGTGAACAAAAAAGTGATTCAAATCATTTCTATATAAAAACCAAGATTCAATTACTAGAAAAAAGCCAGTAAATGTGTTTTGACTTAATTCATTTACTGGCTTTAATTTTTGAAAAACTGAGAATTAATAGCTCACTAGCACAACTTGACATATGTGTGACGTCTCTGTTCGGAACCTGCTACGTTAAGCCCCGCACTCAGCTATGTTTCATTATCCATTTCAATTAATTTAACTAATTCGTCTAATGATTTAATTTCATAATCCGGCTCTATGTTAGAGGTGTTCTTCTTGTTTCTTATATTAAACCAGCATGTAGCGATATTAGCATTTTTGCCTCCTAATATATCTGAAGTTAACGAATCTCCTACGATAATGGCACTTTCTCGTTTCGCTTCACCAATTTCATCGAACACATAATCAAAAAATTCTATCATAGGCTTTTGATAGCCTGTCTCTTCTGAAATAAACACACCCGCAAATGTATCTTTAAACTGTAATTGCGCAATACGTCTTTTTTGCGTATCAGTAACGCCATTCGTTACGATATACAGTTCATTATTTTGAGCTAAGCGATCTATGGTTTCTAAAGTTGAATCAAAGTGCTTAATAGGTGCCTTTGCTAATTCGTCTCTAAACATAATATCCGCTTGTTTACCATCAACTTCTATACCATAATGATTAAAGTATTCAATAAAACGGTGGGATAGAACTTCTTCTTTAGTAAGTTTATTTTCTTGAAATGCCTCCCAATGTGCTTGATTAATTTGTTTAAAAAATTGAAAGTCTTCAGCTGTTGGATAATGTTGATAATGCTTTGCCATATTATGAAATGCTTTATCTTCAGCATCATAAAAATCAACTAAAGTATCATCGAAGTCTAATAGAATTGTATTATATTTCATCGTTTCATCCTTACTCATTATTTACTACTATGTATTTTAACAGAAATTGATCTATAAATTAAAAAAAGACCAGAGCGCTTGCCCTGGTCCATATGACTTAAAATTTATATTAGAAACCGAAGATTTTACCTAAAGCACTAATACCGTTTTCTACGATACCTACGATGTCAGTACCCATTTTACCCCAGTCTTTATCTTGACCTGATTGAATTGCTGATGCGATAGATTCTGCTAATTTTTGCATATTTATCTCTCCATTTCTGTTTGTATATTTATGATATTAACTAAGTTTTAAAAAAAGCGTTGAATTAGAAACCAAAGATTTTACTTAATTCTGTTACACCGTTAGAAATTACATCTAAAATGCTTGTACCTAATTTAGTCCAGTCTTGGTTTTGACCTGCTTCGATTGCGCTTTTAATTGCGTTTGCGATTTTTTCCATGATTATAATCTCCTTTGTACTGTTTATTTATATTTAGATGAAATGTTTAAGTCGAAATATTAGAATCCGAATAATTTACCTAAAATGCCAACACCGTTTTCTACGATACCTACAATGCTTGTACCTAATTTAGCCCAATCTTGGTTTTGGCCTGCTTGAACTGCATCTGAGATTGCTTGTACTAATTTTGACATTTAAATCGCTCCATTTCTTTTATTTATATATTTAAACTGTAAGTTTTAAGATATTAGAAACCAAAGATTTTACTTAATTCTGTTACACCGTTAGAAATTACATCTAAAATGCTTGTACCTAATTTAGTCCAGTCTTGGTTTTGACCTGCTTCGATTGCACCTTTGATTGCGTTTGCGATTTTTTCCATGATAATAATCTCCTTTATAATGTAGATTTATATTTTGATGAAATGTTATTAGTCGAAATATTAGAATCCGAATAATTTACCTAAAATGCCAACACCGTTTTCTACGATACCTACAATGCTTGTACCTAATTTAGCCCAATCTTGGTTTTGGCCTGCTTGAACTGCATCTGAAATTGCTTGTACTAATTTTGACATTTAAATCGCTCCATTTCTTTTTAGTTAGAATATTTGAATCTTAATGCACTCGTTTGTTCGAAATACATTAAGCTATTTCTTAAAACTAAAAACGATGAATTGGTAAGTTTTTGTTTACCTATCGTTTTGATACTTATACTATATACCGATTTGTTGGTTTTGCGTTCTATCTTTCTTAACTCAAACATTAAACATCAAAACTGTAGGCATTTGATTTATTAGAATACACTTAGGCATTCATATATGTTGTACAAAATCAGACAATTCTGCAAACGTTTACAATACCTTTACATTCGCTTAAAATTAGATTATAAAAGCCTCGCTTAAACAGTTTATTTCATCAATTATAGTCCTTGCTAAGTTAATCTGTGTCTATTTTCATTCATAAAACAAAGCATAATCGTAAATAAACGCGTATTAATCAATGATCATACTAATTAAATGACATTACTTTATCAATACCATTCCTTTTCACGCATTTCATCGTACTACTATTGATAACTAACGTTGAAATTCAAAATCGGCAGATAGTATATAGAAGGTTTAACGTCTAATTTTGGTCAATTCGTTTCGTAAGAGTTACAAATGCGCATAATTAGTGAAAAATATAAACTTTTTTTATATCAAAGCTATTGATAAATAAGGTTTCTTTAGCTATAATTATTCTTGTGTTAAAAAATCATGTCCTGGTAGCTCAGCTGGATAGAGCAATGGCCTTCTAAGCCATCGGTCGGGGGTTCGAATCCCTCCCAGGACGTTATATAACTTTTGAACAAAGTCGAAAGCCCGGTATTATAGGCTTCCGGCTTTTTTATTTTCGAACAAAACAGAAGAAAACTGACCTATTTTGACACGTGCTTAACACTTTTATATCTGCTTTTTCTAATTTATCAAGCCTCAATATGATTTAAAACGTAAGTACTAAATTAATAATTGAAAGCAACCATGCGCTTATTGCTAGATAAAGTGCCGAAGTGGTTCGTTTTTACTTCTCAATTTAATACCTTCATCCTACATGACTTATTTAATTTGAATTCTGTCCTATCTAAAAATCAAAACACTTAGGCAACGACTTTTGCCTAAGTGTTTCTTTGCTAAATTTTGAATTCTATTGTTTCTATAATACGGTTGTCACGATTTCTAAAGTTTAAAATTGCATTCATATTTTGTTCATCAATGCGGAGTTCTGCAAATGTTTCTTCAATATTACTGCGCGACTGCGATATACTGCCTGGGTTAATAACGTGTACACCACTGAAGTGTTCATATTTTGCGACGTGAGTATGACCATAGAAAGCAAATTGACATCCAAGTGATTTAGCCTTCTCAGCTAAGTGCATGCGCGTTTGATTAACTGAATACAAATGGCCATGTGTATAAAAGGCTCTAATACCTTTAGCTTCTACAACTTCCTCATTTGGGAATTCAGGATAAAAGTCACAATTTCCTTTTACTCTTTTAAATAGACTTAACTCTGTGTCATTGTATTCGAATTCAGAGTCACCTAAATGTAGTAACATTTCAGCGTCTTTATGTGATTCATAAATATGGTATAAAATACCAGGTTCTGTATGATTATCACTGACGATAAGCCACTTTGTCATATTGATTCACTCTCCAAATAAGCATTTAATTTCTTAATTGCATTACCTCTATGACTAATTTCACTTTTTTCTGTTGTTGTGAGTTGTGCCATGGTTTTACCTTTTTCAGGAACATAAAATACAGGATCATATCCGAAACCATGCTCACCTTGTCTCTCAGTCGTAATTACACCAGATACTGTTCCTTTGAAAGTTTGCGTCGGCTCATTAGGTGCACTCATACTAATGACACAAACAAATTGTGCCTCACGCTCTTCAATACCATTTAAATTCTTTAATAATTTATCAATATTAGCATCATCGCTCTTGTCTAGACCTGCATATCGAGCTGAATAGACACCCGGTTCCCCATTTAACGCAAATACTTCTAAACCACTGTCGTCTGCGATAACACGTTTATTTAACACTTTTGCAGCTTCTTCTGACTTTAACCGTGCATTTTCTTCAAAAATTGTTCCAGTTTCCTCTACATCGAAATCTGCGATAAGCTCTGATATACCTATCACATTATCGTGGGGAAAGATAGATTTAAAGTCATTAATTTTACCTTTATTGTTTGTAGCGATTACGATATCTGCCATTATAATTCCTCCTCACTAAGCATCTACACTGATGCGCTCAACTTCAACATCTAATTTTAACCATTGCAAAATTATATTTTTAATATGTACGGTATCTCCAGTAGCGAAAAATCGATGCTCTGGATGGCGCGTATAACTCGCGTGTTCATTACTAAACGTTAATAAAGCACTTACTTCACGCGCTGTCTCTAGTCCAGAGGAAATAACTTTCTTCTCTCCTCCAAAGTAATCATTGATTGGTTTATATAACAATGGATAGTGTGTGCAACCTAAAATTATTGTATCTGCATCTGTATTTCTCCACTGTTTTAACGTTTGATGAATGACAATACTTGTAATGGTAGGATCATTGTAGCGCATTTGTTCAACTAACGGGACGAAACCAGGACAAGCTACGCCATATACATGCACATTAGGGTTAATGCGTTTAATATGATGTCTGTACGCTTCAGATTTTATTGTCCCTTCTGTCCCAAGAATTAAAACTTTTTGGTTCTTAGTTGTCATAATTGCCGTTCTGGAGCCTGGCTCAATAACCCCAATAACAGGAATAGGCAACACTTGTTGCAAATATTCTAATGCAACAGCAGTCGCAGTATTACACGCTATAACTAGCATTTTGATATCAAACTGCATTAGTTTGTTAGCGAGTTGTGTAGTAAATGCTTTTACTTCATCTCCAGGTCTTGGACCATATGGACATCTTGCAATGTCTCCTAAATAATATATTGTCTCATTAGGTAATTGACGCATAATTTCTTTTGCTACAGTCAAACCACCTACGCCTGAATCTATAACACCAATTGGTTTATTCATTTTCATTCATCCTTATAACACATAGTATAGTTATTTTACCATATACATGTTGAGAGTTTGACTAATCCGATTGAGTAAACGTTTTTACACATTTAAATGACAACAAAAAAGTAAGGGGTAGGACATAATTCTTTTTGAATTCATTGCCCTACCCCTTACATATGACTCGAACTGAGAAAAGTTTGATTTACACATTTTCTCAGTTCTATCAACTACTGTAAATTCGTTAAGTTGTCACTAATTATGATTTTTGCTATCTTTAACTTTTTAAAAAGTATTAATCAACTTTATGATCTGAACCGAAGAATGATTTAAACATATGGAATGTTGTTTCTCTATTCATAGCAGCGATTGACGTTGTCAAAGGAATACCTTTAGGACAAGCATTCACACAGTTTTGAGAATTACCACATTCTTGTAAACCACCGGCGCTCATTAACGCATCTAAACGTTCGTCTTTGGTCATTGCACCTGTTGGATGTAAGTCGAATAAACGAACTTGAGAAATTGCTTGGGCACCAACGAATTTATTTTTAGGTGTAACATTCGGACACACTTCTAAACAAACACCACAAGTCATACATTTAGACAATTCGTAAGCGGTTTGACGTTTTTTCTCAGGCATACGTGGTCCTGGTCCTAAATCATACGTACCATCAATTGGAATCCATGCTCTCATACGTTTCAAGTTATCGAACATTCTTGTACGATCTACTTGTAAATCACGTATTACAGGGAACGTACTCATTGGTTCTAAACGAATTGGTTGTTCTAGGTGATCAACGATTGCTGAACATGATTGTCTTGCACGACCATTGATAACCATAGAACAAGCACCACAAACTTCCTCTAAACAGTTCATATCCCAAGTAACAGGTGTTGTTTTTTCACCCTTACTATTTACTGGGTTACGTCTAATTTCCATGAGACATGCAATCACATTCATGTTTTCTTTATAAGGAATGTCGAATGTTTCTTCATATGGTTTAGAGTCTTGATTATCTTGTCGTTTAATAATCAATTTAATTGATTTTTGTTTTGGCTTTTGTTGTTCTTTCTCATTTGTTTTACTATCGTTTTGGCGAAGTTCTTCGGGAGTTTCTTTTACTGATTGATTGTCAGCCATTATTTTTTACCTCCTTTAGACTTACTTGTATAGTCACGTTTACGTGGTGGAATTAAACTTACATCGACTGGTTCATAAGTAAATTTAGGTGCTTCTTCTCTACCTTGATATTCAGCTAATGTTGTTTTTAACCACTCATCATCATTACGATCAGGGAATTCTGGTTTGTAATGCGCACCACGAGATTCATTACGATTGTATGCACCAATTGTAATAACACGTGCTAAAACTAACATGTTCCATAATTGACGAGTGAAGAATACAGCTTGGTTACTCCATGTTTGCGTATCTTCCATATCAATATTTTCATAACGTTTCATTAATTCAACAATTTTTTTGTCTGTTTCTAATAATTTATCATTTTCACGTACAACTGTTACGTTCGCTGTCATAACTTCACCAAGTTCACGGTGAAGTTTGTATGCATTTTCAGTACCACGCATATTTAATAATTTGTCAAAACGTTCTTGTTCTTCATCTACACGTTTTTGGTAAATGCTATCATCTAATTCAGTATATGTTGTTTCAACATTTTCTACATATTTAATCGCATTAGGTCCTGCGACAGTACCACCATAGATTGCTGATAGTAATGAGTTCGCTCCTAAGCGGTTACCACCATGTTGTGAGAAATCACATTCACCAGCAGCAAATAGGCCTTTAATATTTGTCATTTGATCATAGTCCACATATAAACCACCCATTGAATAGTGAACCGCTGGGAAAATCTTCATCGGTACTTTACGTGGGTCATCACCTGTGAATTTCTCATAAATTTCAATGATACCACCAAGTTTAACGTCTAATTCATGTGGATCTTTATGAGATAAGTCAAGGTAAACCATGTTTTCGCCGTTAATACCTAATTTCTGATTAATACATACATCAAAGATTTCACGCGTTGCAATATCACGAGGAACTAAGTTACCGTAATCAGGATATTTCTCTTCTAAGAAGTACCAAGGTTTACCGTCTTTGTACGTCCAAATACGACCACCTTCACCACGTGCTGACTCACTCATTAAACGTAATTTATCGTCACCAGGAATGGCAGTAGGATGAATTTGAATAAATTCCCCGTTTGCATATTTAGCACCTTGTTGGTAGGCAATTGATGCTGCTGATCCTGTATTAATCATTGAGTTTGTTGTCTTACCAAAGATGATACCCGGACCACCTGTTGCCATGATAACTGCATCTGATCCAAATGATTTAATTTCTGAAGTGGTCATGTTTTGAGCAACAATACCTCTTGCAGCATTTTCATCATCTTTGACTATACCTAAGAATTCCCATCCTTCATATTTCGTAACGAGTCCATCTACTTCGAATGAACGTACTTGTTCATCAAGTGCATACAATAGTTGTTGACCTGTAGTAGCACCTGCAAAAGCGGTTCTGTGGTAAAGTGTACCACCGAAACGTCTAAAGTCTAAAAGACCTTCTTTCGTTCTACTAAACATTACACCCATACGGTCTAATAAATGGATAATTGATGGTGCAGCTTCAGCCATAGCTTTTACTGGTGGTTGGTTCGCTAAGAAGTCCCCACCATAGACTGTATCATCAAAGTGAATCCAAGGAGAATCCCCTTCACCTTTGGTATTTACCGCACCGTTAATACCACCTTGGGCACATACAGAGTGCGAACGTTTAACAGGTACGATTGAGAATAAATCTACATGCGCACCTTGTTCTGCAGCTTTAATTGTTGACATCAGACCGGCAAGTCCTCCACCGACAACAATAATTTTTTTCTCTGCCATAGAAAAGTCACTCCCCTAAAATATATCGATCGCTTAACGTGTTTACGTAAGCTCATATGATAAGCACCTAAATCAATTACTTATCAAAAATTTCAACGTACTATATGTGATTACTATTTATGTTTTATACAAATGCGAAAATTGCTGATACACCAATGTATCCAAGAACTAAGAATACAACTAAAGAAATCCAAGTGAAAACACGTTGAGATTGTTTAGATTGTAAGAATCCCCATGTTACAAAGAATGACCA
Source organism: Staphylococcus sp. GDY8P85P (assembly GCF_017892405.1). Lineage (NCBI taxonomy): Bacteria > Bacillati > Bacillota > Bacilli > Caryophanales > Staphylococcaceae > Staphylococcus > Staphylococcus sp. GDY8P85P. The sequence continues at coordinate 55,257 of NZ_JAESLA010000005.1, forward strand.
TAAACCATTAGAGAAATGGAAAATAACACATAATACACAAACGATATATACAATGACCCAAAGTGGGTTTTCAAGTGTTTTGTGCATCAATTCAAAATCAACTGCTTTACCAAAGAAGTATTTTTGAATTGTCGTTTGCCATAAATGCATGAAGATAAATATAAATGTCACAATACCTGAGAATCTTTGTAATGCGAACATCCAGTTTCTAAATAATGAGTAATGGCCGATATTTTCTTTAGCTGTAAATGCAATGTGGATACCATATAGACCATGGTATAAAATCGGAATGTAAATTAATAAAAATTCAACTGCGAGTAAAAACGGAATTGATTCCATAAAGCCAGCTGCCTTATTAAAAGCCTCTGCCCCTTGTGTTGCTTGATGGTTCACAATTAAATGAACGATTAAGAATGCACCAATTGGAATAATACCTAGTAACGAGTGTACACGTCTAAGGTAGAATTCATTTTTAGACTTTGCCAAAAGGAGTCCCCCCTGTAAAACTATTAATTTAAATCGCTTATTTCTAAGAAAGTTAATTTAATCAAGTCCATATATCACATAACGATTTACTATTTTATTTAGTACTTGTCTTATTTAAGGATCCTGACATTTCTTCATCAATAGACGTTCCAATCAGAACTATGTAAACAAGTAGGACTTAAAAAAGTAAATTGAGTTCGTTATTTTTTAATGATAAATGCAAGTATTACATTAATCATTTCTAAAAACACTTTAATGATAATGTTTCTCAATTAGAAAACGCTTCCATACTTTCTTAAAAAAATAAACTTTTTGTTAACTGTATTGTAACATTTTTTATATGTTTTTGGGCTATGAGAATAATTCTCATAGCCCTTTTTTTTAATTAATTATCTGACAAAGCTTGTTGTAAGTTATGTGCAACCTTCTCAGGTAAACCTGCTTGTTTTAAGTCAGCAACACTTGCTTCCTTCATTTTCTTAATCGATCCAAACGTTCTTAATAAACGCGTCTTACGTTTACTTCCGATGCCGTCAACAGTGTCCAATACAGATTGTAAACCTGTTTTTTGGCGTGTTTGACGATGGAACGTAATTGCAAAACGGTGAACTTCATCTTGAATTCGATGTAATAAATAAAATGCTTGACTATTCTTTTTCAATGGTACAACGTCTGCTTGTGGTCCATAAAGTAATTCTGACGTTTGGTGTTTATCATTTTTTCTTAATCCAGCAACGGGAATGTCTAAGCCTAGTTCATTTTCAAGGACATCTAATACACCTGACATATGCCCTTTCCCACCATCGACGATAATTAAATCAGGCAAAGGCAATCCTTCATTCAAAACACGCGTATAACGACGACGAACGACTTCTCGCATTGACTTGTAATCATCTGGTCCATCGACCGTTTTAATTTTATACTTACGATATCCTTTTTTATCTGCTTTACCGTCAACAAAAGTAACCATGGCTGATACGGGATCTACTCCTTGAATATTTGAGTTATCAAATGCTTCAATACGGATTGGTGTTTGAATGCCCATTCGTTCTCCGAGCTCTTCAATTGCTTTTATTGTACGAGATTCATCTTTTGCAATTAGCTCGAATTTATTTTCAAGTGCAACTTCGGCATTATGATTAGCCAAATCCACCATTTCTTTTTTAGCACCACGCGCCGGTTGAACAATTTTAGTATCAACTACGGATTGAATCATAGTCTTATCTAGATGTTTAGGAACATGCACTTCTTTGGGCAGAATATGTTGGTTTAAACTATAGAATTGACCTATAAATGTATAGAATTCTTCTTCTTCAGTTTGTTGTTGTAAAGGAATCATTGTCGCATCTCTTTGTATCAAATTCCCTTGTCGAATGAAGAATACTTGAATACACATCCATCCTTTAGAAACACTATAACCAAACACATCTCTGATGGTGTTATCTGACGACATAATTTTTTGTTTTTTAGTTAAATTATGAATATGTTGTATTAAATCGCGATACTCTTTCGCACGTTCAAAGTCTAATTTTTCACTCGCATCCATCATACGATCCTCTAAATTTTTGAGAATGGTTTTATCTTCTCCATTTAAAAAGTCACTTATTTCACGAGTCATTTGTGCATAGGCTTGTTGATCTACATCATAAACACATGGTCCCATACATTGTCCGATATGGTAATAAAGGCATAATTTGTCTGGCATTTTGTCACATTTTCTAAATGGATAAATGCGATCTAATAATTTTTTAGTCTCTTGTGCTGAATAGGCATTAGGATATGGTCCAAAATATTTTCCAGTTCCTTTTTTTACGGTACGGGTAACAATTAACTTAGGGTGTTTCTCTTTAGTGATTTTTATAAAAGGATAGCTTTTATCATCTTTTAATAAAATATTATAGCGAGGTTGATACTGTTTAATTAAGTTTAGTTCCAAAAGTAGGGATTCTGTTTCACTTGAAGTGACTATAAATTCAAAATTTCGGATTTCTCCTACTAATCTTGTTGTTTTCGCATCATGTGCACCGGTAAAATAGGAACGCAATCTATTTCTTAAACGTTTCGCTTTACCAACATAAATCACTTGGTCATTCCGATCTTTCATTAAGTAACAACCCGGTTCAAAAGGAACTACACTTAATTTATCTTTTATTTTAGTTTTGTAGTCTGACAATGTATCCCCTCCTTCCTAAGAGATTAACTACATATAAAAAAGACGGAGCGATTACATTTATGTAATGCCCCAGTCTCATTAATGTTTAGAATATTCTTATAGATGTTTATCTAATACTTCAGCTAAGTTTTCTTTAGGTTGGAAACCTACTACTTTATCAACTGGTTCACCATCTTTAAATACGATTAAAGTTGGGATACTCATTACTTCAAATTTAGCTGCTGTTGATGGGTTTTCATCAACATCTAATTTTAAAATATCAGCTTTACCATCATAGTCTCCAGCTAATTCTTCTAATACAGGTGCGATCATTTTACAAGGTCCACACCAAGTCGCCCAGAAATCTACTAATTTAACGCCTGATTGAATAGTTTCATCAAAGTTTGAATCCGTTACTTTTACGATTGCCATAAATGCCAATCCTCCTTAAATTTTGAATGATGAGCAAATTATAACAGACTTTAGTGGCACGTGCATCGCAGTTGCTCATTTACTAATGATCTGTCAATAATCATCAAATCTCATTCATCTTATTTTATTTTCACTGGCTTAATTGTACGTTATTTTCTAAAAAAATCAACAACACTGCTTAGACGTCAATGTAACTTATTTAAGTTCAGCAACTGTTACGCCAAAGCCGCCCTCACTTGGCATACCGCCACGATACGATTTCACACTTTTATGTTTCTTTAAGTGGTTTTGAACGGCTTTTTGAAGTGCCCCAGTGCCCTTACCATGAATAATATAAACTTGTTCATAATTGCTGAGAACGGCTTGATCAATATATTGATCTAATTCGCCTACTGCTTCTTCATAACGATAACCACGTAAATCTAATTCCGTTTTAATCGTTTGACGATTTTGTCTAGTGACCATTTTAGATGGTTTTTCTTTTTTCTTTTTAGTCTTTTCAAGATCTTCAATAGGTAATTTCATTTTAATGATACCCATTTGAACCACTGCTTCTTCTTCATTTACGAGTTCTAAGACTTCACCTTTTTGACCATACGATAACACTTTAACCTCGTCACCTGCATGGATTTCATCATATTTTTGTTTTTGAACATTTTGTTTTAACGATTTTGCTTCATATTGATCATCTAATTGTTTCTTCTTATCGATAAGCTCATGTTCTTTAACGTCGGCACCTTTTTGATCGCGTAATGTTCTTAATTCTTTTAAGATTGAATCCGCTTCTTTAGTCGCAGATTTGACACGTTGATTTGCTTTTTCTTTCGCTTCATCCATCAATTTCTTCTCGTAATTTTTATATTGTTCATATTGGTGTTCTAAATCATCATGCGTTGTTCTCGCTTCTTTTAACAGTCTATCTAATTCAATTCGTTGTTCATCGACACGTTTTGAATTCTTTTCAAGAGATTCAATCATTGAATTTATTTCTTGTTCGTCCGTTCCAATCATCGTCTTAGCTTTATTAATAATACCTAAGCTAAGTCCTAATTTACGAGAAATATCAAATGCATTTGAACGACCAGGTACACCCATTAATAATTTATAAGTTGGGCTTAACGTATTAACATCGAATTCAACGCTAGCGTTCATCACACCTTCACGATTATAACTATATGCTTTCAATTCTGGATAATGTGTCGTAGCCATGACTAATGAGCCAATATCGCGAACGTGGTCTAAGATACTCATCGCTAACGCCGCACCTTCACTTGGGTCAGTACCTGCACCTAATTCATCAAATAATACTAAACTATTTTTATCAGTCTCTCGCAAAATTTCAACAATATTTTTCATGTGTGAAGAGAACGTTGATAATGATTGCTCAATGGATTGTTCATCACCGATATCACAATAAACATTTTCAAAGACACTTAATTGGCTACCATCTAAAGTAGGAATGAGTAACCCTGATTGCGCCATTACGATAATTAAACCAAGTGTCTTCAATGTAACTGTTTTACCACCTGTGTTAGGCCCTGTAATAATCACTGTTTCAATATCATCAATAAATTCAATCGTATTGGCTACAACCGAATCTTTATTTAAGAGCGGATGGTAAGCATTCGGTAGGTAAACCGTTCTTTCTTTATAAAATGTAGGTTTCGTTCCCTTAATTGAACGTGCATAACGCGCTTTAGCAGTTAAAAAATCAATTTGACCCATAACAGATTCAGCAATTAGGCAACCATCTGCTTCAGCAGCAACCATACCTGTTAATTCTGTCAGGATACGCTCACGTTCAACTGCTTCGTCATTTCGTAAACGGCTAATTTGATTATTCATTTCAACAATAGATGATGGTTCAATATAAAGGGTTTGACCAGAGGCAGATTGATCATGCACAATACCTTTAAAATCTTGTCGATATTCCGCTTTGACTGGAATAACATTACGATCATTCCTTACAGTAATAATCGCATCAGATAATTTCTTCTGATTAGCCTGACTCTTAACGATACGATCTAAATTTTGACGAATGCGTTGATTCGTACTTGAAATCTTGCTACGTATCCCTTGTAATTCATAACTCGCGCTATCATACAAATCATGTGTATCGCATTTTTCATTTATTTCTTGAAATAGATCTGACAAAATTGGTAATTGGTTCATTTTGTCATTCAAAATTGGATACTTAACAACGTTCTCATCTTCTTCTAACAATTGATTATAAAATGTTTTAAACTGGTTCTGAACTTGTATCAAACGTTTAACCAAATTAAGTTCTGTTACATTAAGTACACCGCCAATCGTTGCTCGATGAATTAATGGCGAAATTTTGGCTAAACCACTTAAACTTGGTAAACGATGTTTATTATAAATTTGTGATATTTCATCTGTCTCATTCATTTGAAATTCCACTGTTTCAAAGTCTGTGGCTGGAGACATCTTAGACACTTTTTCACGTCCTAAGTCACTGATTGTCTCAGAAGCAACAAATGACTTAATTTTATCAAATTCTAAGACGTCTAATGTTTTTTGTCTCATACAATCCCTCTATTTCTTCAACTTTTTATTATTCTCAACAAAATCTTTAAATGCTTGACGAGACATCGTGTTTATTACTCGTTCTTTGTTTACAAATCCTTTTTGAGCAGTTGCTACACCATATTTCATAAAGTCTAAATGGTCTACATGATGTGCGTCTGTATTGATTGTTAATGTGACGTTAGGATATTTCCTTACTGTTTCAGCATTTAAATCCAAGCGTTTAGGATTTGCGTTAATTTCCATTATCGTATTTGTTTCTTCTGCTAATTGCATTAATTTTTCGATATTCGGTTTGTAACCGTCTCGTCGACCAATAATACGTCCTGTTGGATGTGCAATGTGTCGAACATATGGATTTCGACATGCATTTTCCAAACGTTTCATAATTTCTTCTTCTGATTGGTTAAAACTTTGATGAATGGCTGCAATGACGTAATCAAGTTGCGCTAACACTTCATCATCATAATCTAACGAACCATCAGGCAAAATATCCATTTCTGTGCCTGAATATATATCTATTTCTGAATACGCTTGATTGAGTTTTTTGATTTCTTCATTTTGTCGTAATAAACGTTCTACTTGTAAGCCATTAGCGACTTTTAAGCTTTGTGAATGGTCAGTAATCACCATAAATTGATAGCCTTTTTTGATATTTGCCTCAATCATGTCTCGGATAGAATACGCACCATCACTATATGTGGTATGCATATGAATATCTCCATTGATATCATCTAAAGTAATCATTTGACTTAAATCTTTATCAAATTCGCTGCCATCTTCTCTTAGCGCAGGTGCTATCCATTCACTACCGAAATGTTGATAAATCGCTTCTTCGCTCTCTAGCTGTAGTAATGACCCATCTTGCTGTTCAATGCCATATTCACTTACTTTTTCATTTTGCGCTTTGGCCATCTGTCTAATGCGAATATTATGATCTTTAGAACCTGTAAAATGTTGTAATGTGTGGTAAAACGCAACTGGTTCGATAAGTCGGAAATCTACACCAATCGTTTCATCATCGTACGTCAACTCTAATGATACTTTGGTCTGTCCAACAGCAACATCTTTAACTTTATTAGGTATATTTAAAAGTTGTTGTTGTACTTTGTCTGGATGCTCCGTACTGATAATATAATCTAAATCCTTACTCATTTCTTTATATCGACGGAAACTACCCGCTTCGGAATATTTCTCAATATCATCTATGGTTTCCAAATAATCGATAATGATACGATTTAAACCACGCATTGTATCAATTGGGTAACGGTCTTTTTTAGCACCTAAAGCTTTAACTGCTTCAAGTATATTTTGTTCGGTTTTTTTAGCGAAACCACTCAGTTCGCTCACTTTCCCATTTTCACAAGCTGATTGTAGACTTTCTTTATCAGTAATATTCAGTTCTTTGTATAACTTAGCTATTTTTTTGCTACCTAATCCCTGAATCTTCATTAATGGTATTAAACCTTCTGGAACAAGTTGTTGCAATTCTTTCAAATAACTTGATTCACCAGTATTACGATATTCATTAATCACATCGCCTACACCTTTACCAATTCCTTTTAACTCAGTGACATCTTCTATTTCATCAAGTGGACGCTCATCAATTTCTAAACTTTGCGCCGCTTTTCTATATGCTGAAACTTTAAACGTATTGTCTCCATTTAATTCCATATAGATAGCAATTTTTTCTAATAATTGAATTACATCTTTTTTTGTCATTCCAATCACTCCATAAAAAGAAGACCAGGACATTTAACAAAGTAGCCTTGTCCTGACCTTATATCAGTTTTGTATTATAAATTTAAAATGTAAGACGAGAAAAATGGTGTATGAAATAAGATAAGTTTCCCTATGTACGCATGTTGTAAACTATGTTGTATCCACTCAATCGGATACAATGCTAGCACATATATGAATAACTGAAGAATAACGACAGCCATGACTACACTAATTAAACTACCAAAGCGTCTACTTATTTGATTTATCATTCGATACGTCACTATATTATCAAAAGTAATTATAATAAGATATAAAATCAACTTACATATTGAGGCAATGAGTAAAAATGCCATCACTTTATCAAAACGTTGCTGCAAATCATTAAAATGAAATGCATATGCCATATCATACGCAATCGTCTTTGGAAACGGTAAAAAGACAATTAATTGTTGACTTATACGTTGGTAAAATTGATGTGCTATGATAAATGACACTATCGTCGAAAATAAATGTAAACTATTTAACCATATTTCTCTTCTATACCCCATGATAAGACTATATACAATAATGATAATGATCGTTAAATCAATAATCATCTATTCTTCTTTTTGCTTTAAATGTTGTATTTCTTGTAATAATTTACGATTTTCTTCTTCTATTTTAACCTTTTCATGCATAATGTTTACTGCAGTTAGAATTGATTTTCTAGTGGTATCCAATCCGGTTGATTTACGTCCCATTTCTCTTAATTTTTCATCTACTAAATGTGCTACATAACGAATATGCTCCGGGCTGTCCTCACCAATGATGGTATAATTCTGATCGTTAATCGTGACATTGATTCGATTTTTAAATTCTCCCATAGCAATAACTCCTGACATTATTTATTCTTAAAGCTATCAATGGTTACACGTAGATAACCACATCGTCTCGTACTTCAATTGAATGCAATTCTTACATAATTTATAAAGTAGAATATCACAACTAATTATACATTAGGATATGTTGTTTAGTAAGTAGCGATTACGGAATCGTTATAAATAATACATCTAACACACGTTATCTATTCTGAAGTGTAATCATAATATGTTATGCTTATCTATGTTTTATTATATTTTGAAAAGTGAGGTCAACTAGCGTATGGCAAACGTCGTTCATAAATTATCAGAATCTGAAATCCAAGACTTATTACAACACATTACATTTGAAACATCACAATTACCTCCAGGCATGAAGGCACGGACGAAATATAATCAAGCTGTAATTAATATATACAATTCAGGTAAAGTCATGTTTCAAGGTAAAAATGCAGAAACTGTCGCACAACAGTTGCTTCCAGGACATTCAACCTCTTCTACCAAACCAACAACGTCTCAACAATCTTCTGACCAAACATTGGCCTATAATCATTTTAATTGTATTGGTAGTGACGAAGCAGGTAGTGGCGATTATTTTGGCCCTTTAACTGTATGTGCCGCTTATGTTTCAAAAGAGCATATTCAAATTTTAAAAACGCTAGGTGTGGATGATTCCAAAAAATTAAGTGATCAAAAAATAATTGAGCTGGCCGAACAATTAATCACATTTATTCCGCATTCTTTATTAACATTAGATAATCCCAAATATAACGATAGACAAGCGATAGGTTGGTCACAAGTTAAAATGAAAGCTGTACTTCACAACGAAGCTATTAAAAATGTAACGCAAAAAATAGACTGCAATGACTTAGACTACATCGTGATTGATCAATTTGCTGTACGTGGTGTTTACCAACGTTACGCATTAAGCGCACTCCCCTATCCAGATAAAACAAAATTCGAAACTAAGGGGGAATCTAAATCATTAGCAATTGCAGCTGCGAGTATTATTTCTCGATATGCTTTCGTTAAACATATGGATCATATATCACATAAAATGAAACAAGTAATTCCTAAAGGGGCCAGCAATAAAGTAGATTTGATAGCCGCGCAAATCATCGATAAACATGGGATTGAAACACTGGATGCGATTTCTAAGAAACATTTTAAAAATCGTGATAAAGCGCAACATTTAGTGACTAAAAAGTATCAATAAACATTAAAAAGCTAGGATAAACTAATAAGATAAAGCTAATTTGAAAATGCACAGTAGCTGACTGATTTGAAAATGCGCTTAAATCATTTTTTTCAAACCTAGTCATCATTCTAGCGAGGCCCCAGCAAAGAGCATTTCACTAAAAATCATACACGCAAAGCAAGATGGGAGCGGGACAATGAATTGATTTAAATTTCTGTCCCGCTCCCTTTCCTACGATTATCTAATTGTAGCGCCTTGTGCTTGTAATGCTTCTAAAATCTTATCGTGAACTTTAGATACTCGTTCATCAGTTAATGTATCTTCAGTATCTAGATAATTCAAACGAATTGCTATTGATTTTTTACCTTCTTCTAAATGTTCACCTTCATAAACATCAAATACTAATGTACTTTGTAAGATATCCTCACCATTATCATGAATGGTTTGTTTCAATTCTGAAGATGGCACTTCATGATTGACTTCTAACGCAATATCACGTGTTACGCCAGGGAATCTAGGAATTGGCGCGTAATTAATGTATCCTACTGCTACGTCCATCATTGCATCATAATTTAATTCGAACACATACGTACGTTTTAAATCATTATCTGTAGCAACTTGTGGATGCAATTCACCAATAAAGCCAATTTCTTTGCCTTCTAACGTCACAATTGCTGTGCGCCCTGGGTGTAAACCTTTAATTTCTTCTGCTTTATAGCTCAATTCTAAGTTTAATTTTTCAGCTACTCGGTCTACAACACCTTTGGCGATAAAGAAATCAATTTCTTCTTTTTTACCTTGCCAAGCATTAACAACATATTCTCCCGTTAAAATACCACTTAGATATTCAATCTCATCTGGAAGTTCTCCTTCACCATTGCCAAAGAAAACACGACCAATTTCATATAATCTCACATCTTTATTTTTACGTGCGACATTATATGCAGTTGCTTCAATTAAATGCGGTAATAAACTTTGACGTAACGTTGCGTGTGCTTCACTCATCGGCATTAATAAACTGATAGTTGGACGTTCTTGTAATGCAAAGTCTTTCGCATGTTCTTTAGACACTAATGAATATGTGATGGCTTGGTTTAATCCAGCACCTTCAAGTGTTTCTTTAACTGTACGAGTTTTATGTTGACGATCTGTTAATTCTCCACTTGTAACTTCTCCGAAAATCGGTAATGATGAAGGGATTTCATCGTAACCGTAAATACGTGCAACTTCTTCAATTAAGTCTTCTTTAATTGAAATATCTTTACGACGTGACGGCACATTAACCGTTAATGTATCATCATTTTGTTGCGTATCAAATCCTAATTGTTCAAAGATTGCTTTAATTTCATCACTTGATAAATCAAAACCAATCGTTTGATTCACTTTATCAGCTGTAATATCAATTGGTGTCACAAATGAACCTAAGTCACCTGCTGATACTCTGTCTTGTAGTACTTCACCAGAAGCATATTCTTGTAATAAGTAACATGCTCTGTCGACCGCTTCATCGACAAATTCTGTTGCAATACCTTTCTCGAAGCGACTAGAAGCTTCACTACGTAAATTTAAACGGCGTGAAGTATGACGAATTGAAACTGGATCGAATATTGCGCCTTCAATCACTACATTGGTCGTTTGGTCTGTTACCTCTGAGAAGTCTCCACCCATTACACCAGCTAATGCGATAGGTTCTTGCCCATTCGAAATAACGATATCAGTGTCCACTAATGTGCGTTCAGTATTATCTAATGTTGTCATTTCTTCATTATCTTTAGCTTGGCGTACGATAATGTCTTGAGAACCGATATGGTCTTGGTCGAACATGTGTAATGGTTGGCCATATTCTAATAATACATAGTTTGAAATATCAACAACGTTATTAATTGGACGAATACCTGCTTTAATTAAACGTGCTTGCATCCATATTGGAGATGGTGCGATGGTTACATTCTTAACAACACGCGCACTATAATATGGCACCTTTTCAGGGTTATCAATTGTAACTGATAATTCATCTAAAGCAGAAGTTGCAATTTCATTACTTTCAGTTGACGGTTTCGTCATTTCAGTTTGATATAACGCTGCCACTTCGTAAGCTGTACCAACCATACTTAATGCATCAGCACGGTTTGGTGTTAAATCAAATTCCATTACTTGGTCATTTAAATATAACGCAGTTAAAGCATCTGTACCTGGTTCAACTTCATTAGGAAAAACAAAAATTCCATTCTCATATGCTTTAGGTACTACATTGCTTGAAATACCAATCTCTTGTAATGAACAAATCATACCTTCAGAACGTTCACCACGTAATTTAGCGCGCTTAATTTTAATGCCTCCTGGTAAGCGACCACCCACTTTCGCTACAATAACATGTTGACCGGCATCTACATTCGGTGCACCACATACGATTTGAACCGCTTCTTCTTCACCAATGTCTACTTGGCAAATGTTTAATTTATCTGCATCGGGATGTTTTTCTTTTGATTGAACATAACCAACCACTAAATTTTTAATACCTTTTGTATAATCAATAATGTCATCCACTTCAATCCCTGTACGGGTAATACGCTCAGCTAAATCTTCAACCGAAACATTTGCGTTAACGTAATCTTTTAACCATTCATTTGAAATCAACATTATGCTTCACCTCTATCTTCAACAGCTTTAAATTGCTCAAGGAATCGAACATCATTTGTATAGAAATGACGAATATCTTCAATGCCGTATTTCAACATAGCGATTCGATCAGGCCCCATACCAAATGCGAAACCAGAATATTCATTTGAATCGAAACCGGCCATTTCAAGTACATTTGGATGTACCATACCCGCACCTAAAATTTCAATCCATCCTGTATGTTTACATACGTTACAGCCTTTACCTTTACATTTGAAACATGATACATCCACTTCAACAGAAGGTTCAGTGAATGGGAAGTAGCTAGGACGTAATCGAATTTCACGGTCTGCACCAAATAATTTTTTCGCTACTAATTCTAATGTTCCTTTCAAGTCACTCATTTTGATATTTTTATCAACTACTAATCCTTCAATTTGAGTAAATTGATGACTGTGTGTCGCATCATCTGAATCACGACGGTAAACTTTACCAGGACAAATAATTTTAACTGGTCCTTGTCCATTACGTTTTTCCATTGTACGTGCTTGTACAGGAGATGTATGTGTGCGCATCAAGATTTCATCAGTGATGTAGAAACTATCTTGCATATCACGTGCTGGATGAGATTTAGGTAAATTTAATGCTTCAAAGTTATAATAATCTTGTTCTACTTCATAACCATCAACAATTTCATAACCTAATCCTAAGAATAAATCTTCAATTTCTTCTACTGTACGTGTTAAAGGATGTTTAGAGCCAATACTGATTTGACGACTTGGCAAGGTCACATCAATGGTCTCTTCTGCTAATTGTTGATTTAGTTTTTCATTTTTTAGAAGTGTTTGTTTTTCGTCTAATTCAGTTTGAATGGTTTGACGTAATTCATTCACTTTTTGCCCATATGCTGGCTTTTCTTCATTCGGTAAATCTTTCATATTTTTCATCAAGCCACTTACTGAGCCTTTTTTACCTAAATATTTAACTTTTACATCTTGTAATTCGCGTTCATTTTGAGCTTCATTAATATCAACAAGTGCTTGTTGTTTTAAATCAGCCATAGAATCGTTTTGTGTCATTGACTTACACCTCTCATTTTATGTTCACTTTGTGTTTTACTATTTTATTCATAAAAAAAGACTTCCATCCCAATAACTGGGACGAAAGTCTTTCCGTGGTACCACCCAAATTTATGCTTACGCATACACTTGCAAACGTTGTTAACGAAGACATACTCCGACTTAAATTTCTTTAAGTAACCAAAAAGATGAAAGAAACTAATTCGTGTTGGAGTGAATTACAGTCACGTTCACTCTCCCTGTACAACACGTTCTATTAGTTAAAGTCTTTTTATCGGTTATATTTTAAATTTTTATGCATTGATTTACCAATTTACATTATTCGTTGTGTATCTCTAAGTATAGCCGATTTTAATTCTCAGGGTCAACCTTTCAAATGATAAAGTAATATACTACCTGCGATGGCTACATTCAAACTTTCCGCTTTACCATAAATCGGGATTGTTAAATTTTGTGTAGTTTCATTTAACAATGCTTTGTTAACGCCTTCGCCTTCATTACCTAGTAATAAAGCAAACGTATCTTGAGAAGCTACTTCTTTATAAGGTTGCGCATTTTCAAGTGCCGTACCATACACAGGCCCATTAAAGTCAGTTATAAACGTCTTCAAATCTGTAGTAATTACTGGGATATGGAAGACACTGCCTTGACTTGCGCGTAAAACTTTATCTTGATAAGGGTCAGCCGTCCCCTTTTCCATAACAATTAAATCAATGCCTGCTGCATCAGATGTTCGAATCAAAGTCCCTAGATTCCCTGGATCTTGAATTCTATCAATTAACAATACTTGTTTGGCTTGGTTAATGTCATATTCTGGCTTTTCAATTACAGCGAAAAATCCTTGCGGTGTAATCGTACCGGATAGTGATTCAGCCACTTTCATATTAATTTCATACGTTTCTTCCGCGTAATCTATAAGTGCCTCATCTGTTCTATTTGGTTCAATCACAAATAATTGTTTAATCACGATGCCACTTTGGTATGCTTCGTCAATAAGATGAATGCCTTCAATGAGTGCATGTCCTGTTTTATCACGATCTCTTTTTTTCTTTAATTTATTCGCATTTTTTATTTTATTATTTTGAACTGACGTAATTTGTTCCATAATTATCTCCATTATTGTAGCTAGATTGTTTTGTTTACACATTTATATTAACATAATCAAATTGATTATAATGAAGCCTTTATTATAATGCGTAAATTCATTACATTTTAAAGCACATTGCATTTAACGCTTTAATTATCGATAAAAAAAGGAAGCAATGAACAAATTAAAATTGTTCATGCTTCCTTCAAATTCATACGTCGATTATTTAGAAACGACTTCTTCACCATTGTAAGAACCACAGTTTTTACATACGCGGTGAGATAATTTGTATTCGCCACAGTTTGGGCATTCAGTCATACCAGGTACTGAAATTTTGAAGTGAGTACGACGTTTGTTTTTTCTAGTTTTAGACGTTCTTCTTTTTGGTACTGCCATGATATATCCTCCTTAATATTAAACACATATCTTAAGTGTTAGGTCATTAAATCATTATACAATAATTTAAAACAACCTGCTATTACTCTTTATCGTATAATTGTTGTAATTTTTGAAGCCTAGGATCAACTTGTTGCGTTTGGGAATCATTATTGTCTTTTTCTTTTTCAAGTTCGATCATTTGATCTTCGTCAATAACTTCCCAACCATTACCTTCTGTAAGCATTTGATCGCTATTCTCAGAATATGCTCTCATCGGTTTCTCAATGATAACCAACTCTTCAGCAATGTTTCGAATGTTAATCATACCATCAGTCGCTAGATGATAATGTTCATCTTCTTCAACTTCTTCATCGGTATAACTATCATAACCTTCTAAATCAAATATTTCAGATGTACGCACGTCTAAAGGAACTTCTACAGGTACAAGCGTACGTGCACAAGGCATTGTATACGTTCCAGTTAAATGCATATCTGCAATAACTTCATTTGATTTAACAGTTAATTCACCTTCAACATTGATTTCTGATAAATCAATCAAGCCTAAGGGTTCTATTAAATGTTCAAAATTCGCCGTTTGATTAAATTCAAATGGTTTATCTTGATATTTTCTTAATTGCGTTATTGACCATTTCATATGGCTTCACCTCTAACAAACACAAAATTTATTTTAACTTTACAAGTATAAGTTGTCAAGATTTTTTCTTAACATACTTTCTTCTGTTACAATACTAATAATGAATACTGAGAGGATGAATTGCAAATGAAAAGTGTTGGACTGATTTCTGAATATAATCCATTCCATAACGGTCACTTATATCATGCCCAACAATCTAAGTTACAGGCTAATGCTGAAATCGCTATTGCAATCATGAGCGGCAATTTCGTTATGCGTGGCGAACCTGCAATCTACAACAAATTTTTACGTACTAAGATGGCTTTATCAGGTGTAGATTTAGTCGTTGAACTCCCAACCATTGCCAGCCTATCATCTAGTGATTATTTTGCAACATTTGCAATTAAAGTCGCTCACTATTTAGATATTGATACGATAGCATTTGGCAGTGAAATTGATGATCTTGCACGCCTTGAAAAGGTAGCAGCAAACATCAACGCACTTGAACAGTCATCACTTTTTCAAGATTTAATTAAGCAAGGCAATCATTATGCCAAAATTATTGATGACTTGGTTGAGGACCCCGATGTCTTACGCTCACCGAATAATATACTAGGTGTCGCATACATAAAGGCAATCAATACCATTGATCCGACGATTACTAAAATTGCTATTCAACGCCAATCTGCAACGCATCATGATCAAGACATTAAACATGACACATTTGCAAGTGGCTCAGCTATAAGACGAGCCTTAATAAATAACGATAATATTTGGAAGGATGTTGTACCATCCAATATAACTTGCCTATATGAGAAACCACACCTATTAAAGCAACAGACATTTAATTTTATTAAATATAATATTTTGAGTCGTTCTTCTACAGAATTGTCACAAATTTATACAATGTCCGAAGGCTTTGAACACCGACTTAAAGCAAATATTCAAAGTGCACCGGATTTTGACACATTGATGTCATTAGTTAAGACCAAGCGTTTCACATATACGCATATTCAACGTGTATTGATGCAATTATTGTTGAACATAAAGAAAGATGCGTTCAAAGAGGATATTGAGGGCGTACGTATTTTAGGTATGACACCTCAAGGGCAACAATATTTAAAGTATTTAAAAAAGAAATTCCCAAATCGTTCTTATGTGACAAATATAAATAAGAAGACAGCCACTTTATTTGAAAATGAAATTAAAGCGACACAAATTTATAATTTACTATCCGGTCAAATAGCTAATGATTTTAATACCCCAGTGATTATTAACAAAAGTAGTATGTAAGAGAATGTTTTAAGAAGGGATTGGGACAGAATACTTGTAAAATTCGACGTCCCACCCCAAATTTGCTTTGCTTGTAGAATTTCTTCATGAAATTCTCTTTGTTGAGGCCCCGACCCCCAACTTGCTTTGCTTGTAAAATCACTTTCGTGATTTTTTGTGTTGGGGCCCCGCCCGCAAGGTTGACTAGAACTAAAAAAGCTTGATTCAAGCGCCTTATCAGTTCATTCAACTACTGCAAATTTGCAAAATAGCATCATTATATTATTTATGTCCTAATCTATTCTCAAGGAATTATTTCCTAGACTCTTGCAACTTATCCAAGCACTAAGTTTAAGTTTCTAATGTGATTAAGATTGCTTTAATCTTTAATATTATTTTTTAAACTTTTCTTTCAAAGCTTTCTCTACATTAGGTGGTACAAAATCTGAAATATCAGCTTTATATTGCGCCACTTCTTTTACAACGCTTGAACTTATAAAAGAGTAGTTCGTACTTGTCATCATATACATCGTCTCTACATTACTATTTAATTTCTTATTCATTGATGTTAAACGTAATTCGTACTCAAAATCACTAACTGCTCTTAATCCTCTAATGATTGTTTGAGCACCGATTTTATCACAAAAATCTACTAACAAGCCGTTATAATTATGTACTTGAACATTAGATAAGTGTTTAACAGATTCTTCTATTAATGCCATTCGCTCATCAATATTAAACGTTCCAGTTTTATTACTATTCTTTAGCACACAAATATGCAATTCATCAAAGCGCCCTGCACTACGCTCGATAATATCAATGTGTCCATATGTAATAGGATCAAAACTACCTGGAATGACTGCTTTCGTTTTAGCCATTTTGCTCTCCTTTTTCTAATAACAAAGTATCAGTAAGACCATAGTGATATTGTTTAATCACTTTGAATCCATTTGTGTTGATTTGTTCATGGTTGCTAAACTCACAAATGATGATACCATTTTCTTTTAATAAATTAAACTCTGCAATCTGCTCCAAAGCTTTATCAATTAATCCTTTATTGTATGGTGGGTCAAGGAAGATATAGTCAAATTGAATGTCTCGTTTATTTAAAGCTTTTAATGCTCGATCCGCATTGTTTTTATAAACTTCCGATTGTTCACGCAAATCTAATTGCTTTAAATTTGCTTGGATTACTTTTACAGCTTTAAAATTTTGATCGACAAAAATGACCTTCTCCATACCACGAGATAATGCTTCGATACCTAATGCGCCACTTCCGGCGAACAGGTCTAATCCCAAACCGTGTACGTCTTGTAAACTATTAAAAATCCCTTCTTTTACTTTATCCATAGTTGGACGCGTATTACGACCTTCTAAACTTTCTAGCGCTTTACTTTTATGTTTACCAGCAATAACTCTCATCTTGACTTACACTTCCATTTCTCAAGGTTATTTATTATAATTTGTTGTAAAAAAGGAGAAAGATTATATTATGAAACAGTCATTTATTGTTTTAGGTGAAGGATTAACAGACCTATTTGAATTTAATACATTAATCGAATACAATCATCTTCGAATCAATAAAATAGTATATTTTCATACACCACAATCTTCAAAACAACTTTCATCAGTAGCGTTGATTATGAACCCTACTTCAGGCAATCATTTTCAAGCAATGTACATCATGCTTAATGCACTTAAATATCCATATCCTAACAGTAATAAAAAATTTGAACTCATAAATAATCAAGCAAATCAATATAATATCCCTATATTGGGCGTAGATGTACAACCACCAGAAGCGTTCCACACTTTGGACCAATATTTTAAATATTTAATTAGTGTCTTACGACTACAAAATTGGATTCCACCTATGCAGTAAAGGCGTTAGCTATGTCATTATGTAGTCAGAGAACCACTAAAATAAGACATCCGATGATTGTAATCGTCGCGATTTAGAATAATAATTTAAATAACGATTTATAACATTTCATGCTTTTCTTTCTCGTATGTTTTTTTCAAATATTTATAAGGTGATCCATCTATATCAACAACATACTTAAGTTTCATTAATTTATGAACAATTGCGTCTGCGTCGTTCTCATTAACATACAACACTACATATTTACGTTGTTTATTTGTATAAATGATATGACCATACTTTCTAATTTGACGTTCATGCTTAATATGTTTTAAATAGATAATCAAACTCACTCTAGGAATCAATTCCATACTATACACACTCCATTTATTATGCATAATAACTATACCATGTCTATTTATTTTATAAAATCCTTAAAACGATATCTTGCATACCTGTTGATTAAATATCTATTTACTTTTGCGTTAGTGCAAAGTTTGGTACGCTTAATTCAATAATTACGAGGAGGCGTTATAAATGACGAATAAAAAAAGATGGGCGCTCAATTTAAGTTTAGCGAGTGTTAGTTTTTTAGGTAGCTTATTTTTTATAAATAAAAGCAATAAAACAGAACATACGAAGGAAATACCTAAGTTCTTTAGTGGTCAAGCACCATATATCTTTGCTCATAGAGGTGGCATGGCGGTCAGACCTGAACAAACTCAATTAGCATTTGATAACGCCGTTGCATACAACTTAGATGGTTTTGAAACGGATGTTCGACTGACTAAAGATGAAAAATTAATCGTCTTCCATGATGCAACTGTAGATCGTACTACAAATGGCTCTGGCAAAGTGAGCGACCATAGTGTTGCAGAATTGAAACGCTTAGATGCTGGTTATCATTTCAAAGATATAAATGGTCTATTCCCATATCGTGGTCACAATGAAGCTAAAATTTTAACTTTTGATGAGCTGTTAAAAATGTATCCCAACATGTATATCAATGTTGATTTAAAAGACGCACCTGATAGCTATGAAGGCACCGTTGCACCTACAAAAATGTATGAAGATATCATTAATAACCACGCACAAGATCGCGTACTTGTAACTAGTTTTTATAAAGAACAAAATGATCGTTTTAGAAAGATAAGCAATGGCCAAGTAGCGATTGGTGCGAGTCAAAAAGAAGTAGCAGAAGGCTTTATTAAGTTTAACACTGGATTGGGTAACACATATCAACCTGTTGCTGATACATTTCAAATGCCTATTCAATTTAAAGGCATTCCCTTAACTTCTAAACGTTTCATTCAATGGTTAAACGTTTTAAATATTGTGCCTGGTTTTTACGGCATCAATAGTACTGACTTAATGGTTGATTTATATCGTAAAGGAGTTCACACATTAGTGACTGACCGTCCTGATTTAGGACAACAATTTAAAGCAAGCCTTCAAAGCAATAAATAAAATACTTTAAGATAATGTAAAACTGGGAGTGGGACAGAATTCTTTTTAGATTCGTCGTCCACTCCCAGTTTGCTTTGCTTGTAGAATTTCTTAGTGAAATTCTCTTTGTTGGGGCCCCGACTCCCAACTTGCTTTGCTTGTAGAATTTCTTAGTGAAATTCTCTTTGTTGGGGCCCCACCCCAACTTGCTTAGCTTGTAAAATCACTTTCGTGATTTTTTGTGTTGGGGCCCCGCCCGCAAGGATGACTAGAACTGAGAAAAGCTTGATTTAAGCGTCTTCTCGGTTCAGTCAGCTACTGCGAAATTGCAAAATAGCATATTTATATTATTTATGTCCCAGCCTCATCTTTTATTACAAACTACAATTGCATGTGCCACCCGTTGCACAACCATCATGACCAGTCTTAAAGAATGGATTTCCCGCTTCTATTTTTACATTTTGCGAAACTGACAGCGCAATCTTGCTTACTACTTCATCTATTAAATTCTGTAGTGATACTTCTTTAGATTTATAATCCATAACCACAGGCAACATTTCATAAGCTCTTTTACGTCGTCTTGTTTCTAACATGACTTTTTGATAATCGGGGTGATATTTTCCAAACCGCATTACCTCATCATAAGCAACCTTAGATTTCAAGAAGGCTTGGTACATGAGATGGGCTTCATCATCTTGATTTAATCTCTCTTGAGCTTCCCGAAAATCATGATACAGTTCTGATTGAACAATCATATCCGAAAGGCCTTCGATGTCATCAAGGATTGACATTGTTTCTTCTGTATACAATGCATAGTCTCCTTTCTAAATTAGATTATTTTTCTAAGAAAATAAGTGAATAGTAATCTTTCATGACTTCTCCACCCATTTCTTCATATTTAGTATTTAGCATTCTAGAACGGTGCATATCAGAATTCATCCAACTATGAATTAATGTTGGTACATCATCAAAATCATACCCAACATTTTGACTTGTCGTAGTAAATGAAATATTCTCATTACTTAGTTGGCTTTTTAACGCATCCTCTGTAAACTCAACATCATTAGAACCCGTTGCTTCGTATAAATTTACCGATGCAATATGAGCAATATCTGAGTTAACTTTTAACGGTTTAATGTTTTTTAACTCTCTCATCTCATTAGTAATTTCGTATAGCGTCATTAATTGGTTCGGGTTTTGTTCATAAGGCAGTTTATCTTTCTGAGCATTATTAAAATTATCTCCTTTATCATCTTCTTCAGTCTCATTAGCTAAAGGATACGGTTTAAGAAATGCTAGTGTCTCTTTATCTAGAAAGCGAATGCCCATAATTTGATTAGATTGTTGATCGACATACACCTGTGCATACACATTCCCATATTTTATTAACGTTTGTGTCTTGATATCTTCATCAGATAGTTCAAAATTATAACGTTGATCATCCACTTTAATGGAAGGGTCGGGATTAATACTTGTATTTTCAAAGATACGTGACGCACTCTCGTTAATCTTTAAAGGTGCAACATTTGCTTTATTACCTGTAGCATAAACTGACTTTATTTTATGTTCTTTAGTTGAAACGATATAATATTGCTTATCTTTTTTAAAGACATAATTCATATAATGGCCTCTAAACGGATATGTACGACTTGCTTGGCCAAATTTATCAGTTAGCGTATCTATATCTTTACCAATCCATGTACCTACCCCTTCCTTAGGTGCAGGATTTTCAGTGGTATTATGCGTCTTAGGTGTTTGATCTGAATGATTGGTTGACACGGTTTTATTTGGGTTCTCTAATACATCAAATTTAAGTCTCGGTGAGTAAAATAAATAAATAAGAAATAAAACTAAAAATATTACACCTAAAACTTTAATAACTAATTTTGCCATCTTTCACCCACCTATTTTGAATTATATCTATTGTACAAAATAACTAATTTACTAATCAAGATATCCTACTTAAGATGACTTGTGGCATACCCCGTTTTCTTTTTGTTATTAACATTCTCATATTAAAAAAGGGAGTAGGGTAGAATTCTTTTTGAATTCATTGCCCCACTCCCGCAAGTATGTCCAGTATAAAGAAGCGCTACTTTATAGTGCTTTCTCTTACAGTATACTGCTACGACATTGCTAGGTAGTTACCACAAATTATGTTGTCTGCTTATAATGATATAAATTGATTATAGGCCTAATGTAGCTTTAATCAATGACGTTGTTTCTCCACCTGGGTAAAATACATACAGTAGTAAGTAAACCGCTACACCAGTAATCGCTGTAAAGAACCAAATAATTGATGCAATTGGTCCTGCTTTTCTATGCCAATTAAACTTATCTTTGAATGCTGTAATGATTTGAACTAACCCAAGAACGCCACCAATTGTAGCTAAATTAATGTGGAATATTAAAAATATTTTATAATACGTTCTAACTGAATCTGGTCCCCCAAAATCTGTATTACCTATAAATACCGTTCTTGATGCATAGATAATAAAGAAAGTTAATGCAAAAATTGCTGCCCATAACATTGTTTTCTTGTGCTTATCTATATCTCTATGCCAAATTTGCCACCAACCAATGGCAACAAAAATAGCACTTATCACAATACAACTTGTACTAATCGTTGGTAGAATTGGTAAATTCATATGTTTCATCCTTATTTAATTTGTATATTTTAAATCATTTTTATAAGTGAGATAACAACAACTAAAACGAAAAATACTACTAAATAATTTAGAGAGTATATAAACATTTTTGTTGCCCATTTAGTTTGATCTGTATTTCTCTTAAATGACGTTAAACCTATATAAAGCCAACCTAAATTGAGCAATGTTCCTAATACTACAAATGTTGTTCCAAGACTTGATAATAGGAATGGTAATGGAAGTAAAAATATTAACCATATAAACATACTTATTCTAGTACGTTTGAATCCTTTAACAGATGGTAACATAGGAATATTAGCTAATGCATATTCATCACTTCGTTTAATTGCTAAAGCATAAAAGTGAATTGGTTGCCAACAAAAAACAACTAAAAATAATGCAATTGCAACGAGACTTATATTTCCATCAATTGCAACCCATCCAATTAATGGTGGTACTGCACCTGGAAAACTTCCTACTACTGTATTCCAAGTTGTATGTCTTTTAGACCAAATTGAATAATAAGACACATAACCTACGATGCCGATAAGTCCTAGTACGCCTGATGGTACATTTAATAAGAATAAACAAGCTTCTCCTACTAACATCATACCAAAACTTAAAAATAATAAATTTTTATCTGAAATTCTATCATTAACTGTTGGTCTATTTTGTTTACTTGGCATTATACGATCAATATCCTGATCATAATAATTGTTTAATGCACAAGCACCACCCATAATTAATGTTGAACCAATCAACATTAATAGAATTTGAGGTATTGACGATAGGAAGGAATGATTGGTCATCACAACTGCTAACCAAGCGCCTGCAAATGCAGGAATTAAGTTACCTTGGACCAATCCCATCTTAATAATCTGTTGTAACTCTTTAAATGATACACGGCTCGATGGTTGTGACAAAGTTTGCTCTTTGCTCATGATCCCCCTCCTTAAATTTTCCATATAATACTATGATATAGTAATTACTAAAAATTGACTAGTTTATATCAAATTTAATTGTGACACTTTAGCGACATTCTACTACACTAATTTTTTGTTAGTTCTTATTGTTGTATAATTATTTTAATAATATAATTTCAATAAAATAGACATTAATTAAGCGTAATCAATTGTATTTAGAAGATGCACTTAATTAATGATGGGGTGTATAACATTGTTTAATAAACGAAACCTTAAATGGTTATCTGTATTAGCAACTATCATAATGGCATTTGTACAACTTGGTGGTGCATTAGTTACTAAGACTGGCTCAGAAGATGGATGTGGATCATCTTGGCCTTTATGTCACGGTGCATTACTCCCTGACAATTTACCAATAGACACTATTATTGAATTAAGTCATCGCGCTGTCTCAGGTATCTCATTAATTGTTGTACTGTGGTTAGCTATTACTGCATGGAAACATATCGGCTATATTAAAGAAGTAAAACCATTAGCTATTATTAGTATCGCATTTTTACTTGTTCAAGCATTAATTGGTGCAGCAGCTGTTATTTGGCAACAAAATTCATATGTATTAGCGCTGCATTTCGGCATATCTTTGATTAGTTTCTCTTCAGTATTCGTTCTAATGCTGATCATATTTGAAGTTGATAAGAAATATGAAGCCGATGAATTATATATCAGAAAGCCTTTAAGAAGATTAACATGGATCATGACAGGCATTGTGTATGTAACCATTTATACTGGTGCGTTAGTTAGACATGCAAAGGCAAGTTTAGCTTATGGTGGTTGGCCGTTACCTTTCCATGATATTATTCCACATACTGAACAAGATTGGGTTCAATTTGCGCATCGTGGTATGGCATTTATTACATTTATATGGATTATGATTACATTTATTCACGCAGTTAAGAATTATTCTGAGAATAGAACGATACGATATGGATATACGACTGCGTTTATTCTCATCATATTACAAGTCATTACTGGTGCGTTATCTGTAATGACGAACGTAAATTTATTCATTGCCCTTTTACATGCATTATTTATCACACTATTATTTGGTATGATTGCCTACTTCATTATGTTAATGCTACGTACCATTAGAAGTGAAAATAACAAATAACCTATCATATTAAAAAAGGAGATGTGAACCGTGTTATCACATCTCCTTTTTTTATTTAGGCTCTTCGTCAAATCGG
>NZ_JAESLA010000050.1:0-308 GCF_017892405.1 Staphylococcus sp. GDY8P85P
AGTCAAGTCCAGACTCCTGTGTAAAATGCTATACAATGTTTTTACCATTTCTACTTATCAAAATTGATGTATTTTCTTGAAGAATAAATCCATTCATCATGTAGGTCCATAAGAACGGCTCCAATTAAGCGATTGGCTGATGTTTGATTGGGGAAGATGCGAATAATCTTTTCTCTTCTGCGTACTTCTTGATTCAGTCGTTCAATTAGATTGGTACTCTTTAGTCGATTGTGGGAATTTCCTTGTACGGTATATTGAAAGGCGTCTTCGAATCCATCATCCAATGATGCGCAAGCTTTTGAATATTT
>NZ_JAESLA010000050.1:480-1234 GCF_017892405.1 Staphylococcus sp. GDY8P85P
GTATTCAAAAAATGTTGTCCAGGTCTCTTCGCTTTCGCCACTTTGAATCATGAAGCCGATAATTTCACGGTCGCCATCTTTGGTTATTCCAATCGCTATATGACAGCTTTTTGAGAGTACTCGATTTTCTTCTCGTACTTTTATATAGAGTACATCGGTCATTAAGTAAGGATAATTTTTTTCTGATAATAAACGATTCTGCCACTCGTTAACCATAGGTTCTAGCTGTTCTGTTAAGCTAGAAACGAAGGACTTAGAGACGGATTTACCACAAAGTTCTTCCACAATTTTTGATACTTTACGAGTTGAAACGCCTGATACATACATTTCCAACATTGAAGCCATGAGGGCTTTTTCGTTTCGTTGATAACGTTCAAACACTGTGGGTGAAAAATGGCCATCACGTGTTCTGGGTACTTTTAATTCTAGCGTGCCTACACGTGTCGTAAAGCTGCGCTCATAATAGCCATTTCGTTGACTTTGTCGGTTTTCTGTTCGTTCATATTCTTTTGCTTGAATATATTCTGTTCGTTGATTTTCCATTAGTTGATTAAATACCGTTGTTAAAATATTTTTAGAAACGTCATCCTTTACAGAATATTCAATAATGCTTTGAATCTCTTCGCTTTTCAGTGTAAAATGTACTTGGGTCATGTAAAAGTCCTCCTGGGTATGTTTTTGTCGTTAAAAACATTGTACCGTAAAAGGACTGTTATATGGCCTTTTTACTTTTACACAATTATACGGACTTTAT
>NZ_JAESLA010000051.1:0-23861 GCF_017892405.1 Staphylococcus sp. GDY8P85P
CCACAAAAGATGAACATCCTAAAAAAGCGCGCCCATCTATTTGAAGATGAGCGCGCTTAATTTGATTCACACATTTTTAAGAATAAAATGTTTTGCCACGACGTGATTCTAAAAATTTCATCACGTCTTGATCAATGTTGTTGTCGTATTTTTCATGAATTTCAATGACTTTATCAATACCTATCGCATCCATCATTTCGAATGGTCCAATAGGTGAACGTGAGTTAATATGCCAAGTTGTATCAATGACATCGTATTCTGCAATTTCGTTAACGTATAAATCTTCAGCGGCTTTGAATAAAGACAATAACAGTTTAGATAACACGCCATTGTTGTCATTCGCGACGGCTTGTTGTAAATGTTCGTCAGATGGTTTTTCGCCTACAGGAATGTCCCAAGTTTCATATTCAGGGTTTGGATATGTGTAGAATCCTTTACCTGTTGCTTTACCAAGTTCACCATTTTGGATTTTGACGTTATTTTTGTCAACGTACACTTTTTTCCAAGGTGTGCCGTCTTTTTCATATTCTGCTTGTACGATAGCAGTATTTGTATTTAAACCAACGACGTCAATCGCACCGAATGGACCCACGTTCATACGTATAGCGTTCATCCAAATTTTATCAATTTCTTGTGGTGTTTCTTCTTCATTCGCATACATTTCTTCAGCCACGTGGAAGAATGGCACAAGAAGTGAGTTTTGAACGTAACCTGCATGTTCTTTTTTAATTGACACTGGGTGTAAGCCCATTGCTCCTGCATATTCAACAACTTCATCAAATACAGCACGATCTGTGTCTTTAGTCGCCATAATTTCGCCGACATTATTTAACCAAATTTCGTTCGCAAAGTGTAACGCTAAGAAACGATCTGTACGTCCTGTTGCATCTTTAAAATCACTTGGTAATAATGTTGAGGAGTTTGTTGCGAAAATTGTTTTTTCTGGCGCAACTTCTCCAAGTTCTTTATAAAATGATTGTTTTATTGATAATTTTTCAGGAATGGCTTCAATCACTAAGTCCGCATCTGCGACAATTTCTTTTAAATTTGTTGAAGTTTGGATGCTTTTAACGGTTGCTTTTAATTTGTCTTCTGGCGCATCTAAATCTTTAATATAACGCGGTACTAATTTTTCTAAACGGTCTTTTGCCGCTTCAAGCCCTTTTTTATTCACATCATAAATTGAAACGTTAAAACCTGAATACGCAGCCTGAAAAGCGATTTGGCTACCTAATACACCGCCACCAGCGACAACTACATTTTTAATATTCATCTCTACACTACCCTTCAGAAATAATTTTAGTAAATACCTTTATTATGACATCTAAAAATTAACAAAATCATGAGGTGTTATTTTTATGGGGTGTCACAATTTATTCACAACATAAGTATAATTAATATACCTTTGAAAATCAAAAGAAGAGATTTCCACTCGCAACTGTCTAATTTGGAAAACTCTTCTTATTTCGTGGCATTGTTTAAACTTATATAGTAGATATGCGCTTAGTAAAACCTTGTGATCACTAAATCACTAATATTTAAACGACTGTCATCATTTAATAAGGTAATAAACAGTTTTTTGATAAATGTTATTCTTCTAAAATTCTTTTTAATTTACACACTAAAAAATATCATCCTTAACAATAATAAGTTATTTAAATTATTGATTAAGGAGGATATTTTTATATCTATTTATTTCTCAATTTAGAACTAGATTTTTATCGTGCTTTCAACTCATTTCCTGTCATCCATTTATGATTTTTAATGATTTTACCATTATCTTTGGATTTGTAATCAACTACGTAAACAGTAGTCTTTTTCACGTTATCTATATTGGCTGTAGCACCTTTCATACCAGACATATGACTTGCTTCTAATTTAACAGTATCGCCCTTGCTAAATCCATCTTTAGGTGCATCTTTAATCTCTTCGTTTACGACCCATTTATGATTGTTTACTTTTTCATTTCCATTTGTGGGTTTATAACTTACAACATAGGCATATGTCTTATACGCACCTTTTACAGTAGCTTCTGCACCTTTCATACCTGGCATATGCCCTGCTGTAATCGTTACTTTATCTCCCACTTTAAATTCACCCTCATTAGTCGATTTCATATCTTCTGGAACTTTACTTTCATCATTATGCTTCATATGGCTCTCACTTTTTTGGTCATTAGTGTCTTTATCTTTTTCATCATTATTGGAGCAAGCTGATAATATTAGTAATGATCCTAATATCATAAAAAATAATTTTTTAATCATAATAAAACTCCTATCTTTTATTTTAATTTTAATGTAAAGGCATTAATTGCAACAATAACCGTACTTAGTGACATTAAAATAGCACCTATTGCAGGTGATAAAATCAAGCCGATAAATGCTAAAATACCAGCTGCTAAAGGTACAGCAACAATATTATAACCTGCACCCCACCATAAGTTTTGCACCATTTTTCTCATAGTATTATTTGAAAGGGTCAAGAAATGAATAATATCTGATGGATTACTTTTAACAAGTATGATATCACCTGAATCCACTGCAACATCTGTGCCTGCACCAATTGCTATACCAATATCGGCTCTTATAAGACTCGGCGCATCGTTTATACCGTCTCCGACCATCATGACTTTATTACCGTCACTTTGATAATCTTTTATAATGCTTTCCTTATCTTCTGGCATGAGTTGTGCGTGGACATCACTAATACCTAATTCTTTTGCGACAGCGTGTGCCACTTCATTATTGTCACCTGTAAGCATGACTGGTGTAATATTTCTTGATAGTAAATCAGCTACCATTTGTTTTGAGCTTTCTTTAATTTGATCTCCTTGAGCAATCATGCCAATGACTTGTTGATCCTCAATTAAATAGCTGATTGAATTACCTTGTTGAGCTAATTTAGTAAACAAGTCATCGTCATAATTATGTTTATGTTTATCAAGATAAGAGACATTTGTTATTTTATATGTTTTATTATCAATTAGACCTTCTAATCCGACACCTGGAATATTATTAACGTCTTGTGGATTAGTAAATGAAACATTTTTACTTTTCGCAAAATCAACAATACTTATAGCTAATGGGTGATTAGATTGACTTTCTAATGAGGCGAAAAGGCTTAATATTGTATCATTACTCAAATCATTTTTAAAGCTCTCATAATGATTCACAGAAAAGTTACCCTCAGTTAAAGTACCAGTTTTATCCATCATTACATAATCGATATGTTGAGCTATTTCTACAGACTCTCTATTTTTAATAATTAAACCATTATGTGCACCAATTGAAGTAGAACGTGCAGTGACTAAAGGTATTGCCAAGCCTAAAGCATGTGGACAAGCAATGACTAACACAGTTACAAGACGTTCTAATGCAAAATCAACATCATTTTGAATGAGCATCCAGACAATAAAAGAAATCACGCCAACACTTACAGCAAAGTAGAATAAATAACCCGCTACTTTATCAGATAACAATTCAGCACTAGATTTATCATTTTGTGCTTGATTAACAAGTCCCATAACTTGAGAAAGATATCCATCTTCTCCCACAGCTGTAACCTTGACTTGTATTGTTCCAGACCCATTAATAGAACCCCCGATGACGTTGTCATTTTGATTTTTTTGTACTTTTTTAGATTCTCCAGTGACTAGGGATTCATCTATAGATGTTTGTCCTTGAACGATAATACCATCTGTCGGAATGCTTTCTCCGGCTTTTACTTCGACGATATCATCAGTCATGATGTCTGATATTTTAACTTCTTCGCGTTGGCCATTATCCATAACTTTAATAGCACTATTAGGTAACAGTTCTGCCATTTTCTTTAAAGCATCTCCAGCATTTCCGACAGCATTCATTTCTATCCAATGTCCTAATAGCATAATTAAAATCAAGGTTGCTAATTCCCAAAAAAAGTCCATTGTATGACCAGTTGCACTACTAAAGTTATTCATATAAAAAGCATACAAGCTATAAATATAAGCTACTGAAATACCTAGGGCAACTAAGATCATCATGCCTGGTTTTTTTGCAGCAATTTCATCTTTACCACCAGACAAGAACGGTTTACCACCATAAAAGAATAAAATTGTACCTAATATTAACACTACCCATTCAGAACCTGGAAATGTGAATTGAAAAGGTAATTTAACGCCCATCATTGGCGATAAAAAAATGATAGGTATTGCAAAAATTAATGAAACAAAAAACTTAACTTTAAAATTTCCATGATGATGTGCATGGCCACTATGATGATGTGAGGCATGGTTATCATGATGCATGTGATTGGAATGATTCATGTGATTTTGATGATTATGCTCTTCACCATTATTATTCAAATTAACCCCTCCTATTTATGAAAATATTATATTAGCTATACTTATACTATAACACATACCCCCTAGGGGTATAAATATTTTCGATTTATCTCCATTTATGGATTTATTTATATCATTCCGAAAATGATGTCTCCACGTCCTACATTAGACCTTGTCATCGATGTTTAAAACAAGGTTTTAATTAAATGTATTATTGCAAAAAGTATTATCTATATAGATATTTGTCTATATAGATGATAATCTATAATAAAGGAGGGATGACATCCATATGTCTTATAAGGAACTATTATTACAATTAAAAATTTTATCGGATCCAAGTCGATTAGAAATATTAGACTTATTATCTTGCGGTGAATTATGTGCTTGTGATTTATTAGCGTATTTTCAATTTTCACAACCTACATTAAGTCATCATATGAAAATTCTAGTAGATAATGAATTAGTATCTACACGAAAAGACGGTACTAAGCGCATGTACCGACTTAATCATAAGTCCTTAGATTCAATCAACAATGAATTAACTTATATTAGCTCTCCTACTCAACAATGTATGTGTAAAAAGATAAAGACAGGTGAATGTACATAATGACTATTCTAGCGATTATTATTTTTCTTTTAACTCTCATGTTTGTTATTTGGCAACCTAAGGGGTTAGATATTGGTATTACAGCATTGTTTGGTGCTATCATTGCTATTATTACAGGTGTTGTTAGTCTTTCAGATGTTGTTGAAGTTACAGGGATAGTTTGGAATGCTACGTTAACCTTTGTCGCTGTTATACTCATTTCATTAATTTTAGATGAAATTGGATTTTTCGAATGGGCAGCTATACATATGGTTAGAGCTTCAAATGGTCATGGATTTAAAATGTTTGTTTACATTATGTTGTTAGGCGCTATTGTAGCAGCTTTCTTTGCGAACGATGGAGCTGCATTAATTCTCACTCCAATCGTGCTAGCTATGGTAAGAAATCTAGGGTTTAATCAAAAAGTCATTTTTCCTTTTATCATTGCAAGTGGATTCATTGCAGATACTACGTCTCTTCCACTAATTGTAAGTAATTTGGTTAATATCGTTTCTGCTGACTACTTCCATATTGGATTTATTGAATATGTAAGCCGCATGATCATTCCCAATCTATTCTCTTTACTTGCAAGTATCGTTGTATTATGGCTATATTTCAGAAAAGTTATTCCTAACCATTTTGAAATTAAAAATCTTAAAGCACCTAATCAAGCCATTAAAGATCCAAAATTATTCAAGTTTTCATGGATTGTTTTATCAATCTTACTCATCGGTTATATAGTTAGTGAATTTATTCAAATTCCAGTATCGTTAATTGCTTGTTTGATTGCGTTTATATTTACTGTATTGGCCTATAAATCGAGAGTAGTAAATACAAAACAAGTTATCAAAGGTGCACCATGGAATATTGTGCTCTTTTCTATAGGAATGTATTTAGTTGTATTTGGTCTGAAAAATGTAGGTATTACTGCACTATTAGCTAATATTCTATCAAGCATATCAAACTATGGATTGTTTAGTAGTGTTATAAGTATGGGCTTTATATCCGCATTCCTTTCAGCCATTATGAATAATATGCCTACCGTATTAATTGATGCAATTGCTATTGGACAATCTGCAACTACCGGTTTAATCAAAGAAGGCATGATTTATGCTAATATCATTGGCGCAGATTTAGGACCTAAAATCACACCTATCGGCTCCTTAGCAACATTACTATGGCTACATGTTTTAACACAAAAAGGAGTAAAAATTTCGTGGGGCACATATTTTAAAACGGGTATTGTTATTACGATTCCTGTTCTGTTTATTACATTAGTTGGTTTGTACGTTACACTTATTATATTTTAAAAAAGAGGTGTCAATGATGACAAAGAAAATAATTTATTTTATATGTACAGGTAATTCATGCCGTAGCCAAATGGCTGAAGGCTGGGGTAAAAAAATCTTAGGTGATGAATGGCAAGTATATTCTGGAGGTATTGAGGCACACGGTGTCAATCCGAAAGCAATCGAAGCTA
This sequence comes from Staphylococcus sp. GDY8P85P, assembly GCF_017892405.1. Lineage (NCBI taxonomy): Bacteria > Bacillati > Bacillota > Bacilli > Caryophanales > Staphylococcaceae > Staphylococcus > Staphylococcus sp. GDY8P85P. The sequence goes on from NZ_JAESLA010000051.1 coordinate 6,388, forward strand.
TGAAAGAAGTTGGAATTGATATATCAAACCATACTTCTAATTTAATTGACAACAATATACTAAACCAATCCGATTTAGTAGTAACTCTATGTAGTGATGCTGATCAAAACTGTCCTATATTGCCGCCTAATGTAAAAAAGGAACATTGGGGATTTGATGATCCTGCAGGAAAACCTTGGTCAGAATTTCAACGTGTTAGAGATGAAATCAAAACCTCCATTGAATCATTTAAAGCTAGATAAACTTCAAGCGTCTCAATATGATTGAGACGCTTTTTAATAGATTTTCTATCATATAATGTTCTTAAAAAATCAACTTAATGATTGCAAAGACGATTAAAACACTTACAATCACTTTTTGAATAGAATCAGGTATTTTTTGCCCTATTTTCATACCTAGAGGCGTAAATAGTATACTACCTAAAATTAACGGTATTGCACTATTGATAGGAATATAACCCTGTAATAATTTAATAATAAATGCTCCAATAGAAGAAATAAATGCAATTACAATACTATTTGTAACAACCATATTCATTGGTAATTTAAATATAACAAGTAGTACTGGAATAATAATAAATGCTCCACCAGCTCCTACAATACCAGATACCAAACCGATGATACTACCTATTGTAATTAAAAGTACGCGATTAAACTTAATATGACTAGTAGATGGTGTGATTTTAATAAACATTAGAATAAGAGCTAACAAAGCAATGATTATATAAATTACATTAACAAAATGACTATTAAATACAGTTGCTAATAATGCACCTAGAATACTACCTATTACCATTCCACTTCCCATATTAAGTATAAGCGTTCTAGAAAAATTTTTATTTTTATATGCTTTTAAAGATCCACTCAATGTACTAAAAAACACCTGACTTGAAGTTAATCCTGAAGCAATATAAGCACTATAAGTAGGTAAACCAAATAAAGGTGGTAATAATAAGAGAGCAGGGTAAATAACAATGGCTCCTCCTATACCAACTAATCCAGAAATAAATCCTCCTAAGATACCAATAGCTAACATTACTATAATTGCTGTTACACTTATCATTTACTTTTTATTAATAATTCAACTGCTTCATTAATTAGTGCCTGAGAATCTTCACTATTTTCTTCAGACATTTTGACACATTCTACTAAGTTCTCACTAATGATAATACCCATTAAACGTTGAATAGAACTTTTAGATGCACTTAATTGACTAATGACATCTTTACAACTTTTTTCTTCCTCCATCATTTTAATCACACCATTAAGCTGTCCTTGTATGCGATGAATACGATTAATCATCTTTTTATTATATTCCAATATATTTCACTCCAAATTAATTTTTTAATAATTACATCATATTGATTAAATTTTATTTTGTCAAATACCCCCATAGGTATTTGACAAAATATCTAATTCATTATAATATACCCCTACAGGTATTTAAAAGGAGGCTATTATGTCACAATATAAAACGAAACACATTAATGATTTCACTAAAAAAGAATTACAAGAATTGGGTTCTAATGGTCAATTAATTGACGTTCGACAGCCTGAAGAATTTGAATTAGGACACGTTAAAAATGCTTTATTACATTCAGTTGAAAACATAGAAAATTTTAAACACGATCGCAATAAAACTTACTATATTTATTGCAAAAGTGGTAATAGAAGTAGAAAAGCAAGTCAATTTCTTACACAACGTGGATACGATGTGGTGAATTTAGATGGAGGTTATACCGCATACGAACAACAACATAATAATGAATCATTTAAATTAAAAAAAGATAAAGAAATTCAAATCAAAGATAATCGTAAGATGTTCAATTATAGTAATCTACAATGTCCAGGACCTATTGTTAATATTAGTAAAGAAATCAAAAACATCGCTATTGGTGATCAAATAGAAGTTGTTGTGACTGATCATGGATTTTTAAATGATATTAAAAGCTGGATCAAACAAACTGGACATACACTTGTTAGACTCAATGATTCTGGTAATGAAATTCGCGCTATTATTCAAAAAGAAGAAAATAAAAATATAGAAGTGACACACACGAAAAATGGAACAACGATTGTTTTATTTAGCGGTGAGCTAGATAAAGCAGTTGCAGCAATGATTATTGCTAATGGTGCTAAAGCCGCAGGTAGAGATGTAACCATTTTTTGCACATTTTGGGGCTTAAATGCACTTAAAAAAATTCAAAATCAACGCATTAAGAAAAAAGGTATTGCAAAACTTTTTGACTTCATGCTTCCAAATTCACCAATTAACATGCCTATTTCAAAAATGAATATGTTTGGTTTAGGAAATTTAATGATGCGTTATGTCATGAAAAAGAAAAATGTCGATGATTTACCTTCTCTTATCAATCAAGCAGTTGAACAAGGTGTTAAACTTATTGCTTGTACAATGAGCATGGATGTTATGGGCATTACAAAAGAAGAACTACGTGATGATGTAGAATACGGTGGCGTAGGTGCATATATTGGATATACAGAACAAGCTAATCACAATTTATTTATATAATTAAAAAGGAATGATATTATGTTTTTTAAACAATTTTATGATAAATATTTATCTCAAGCATCTTATTTAATCGGTTGTCAAAAAACTGGAGAAGCCATGATTATTGATCCTATTCGTGACTTATCTTCATATATTCGAGTTGCCGATGAAGAGGGTTTAACCATTACTCATGCAGCTGAAACACATATACATGCAGATTTTGCTTCAGGAATTAGAGATGTTGCTATAAAGTTAAATGCTAATATTTATGTATCAGTTGAAAGTGATGACACATTAGGTTATAAAAATATGCCTAACCACACTCATTTTGTTCAACATAATGACGATATTTATGTAGGAAATATAAAATTAAAAGTGCTTCATACACCTGGTCACACGCCAGAAAGTATAAGTTTTTTACTTACTGACGAAGGTGCTGGAGCACAAGTTCCAATGGGACTATTCAGTGGTGATTTTATTTTTGTAGGAGATATCGGTAGACCTGATTTACTAGAAAAAGCGGTTAAAGTAGAAGGATCATCTGAAATAGGCGCAAAACAAATGTTTAAATCGATTGAAAGTATTAAAGACTTGCCAGACTACATTCAAATTTGGCCTGGTCATGGCGCTGGTAGTCCTTGTGGTAAATCTTTAGGTGCTATTCCAACATCTACGCTTGGCTATGAAAAACAAACAAACTGGGCTTTTTCTGAAAATAATGAAGCTACCTTTATCGATAAACTCATTTCTGACCAACCTGCACCACCACATCATTTTGCACAAATGAAAAAAATTAATCAATTCGGTATGAATTTATATCAACCTTATACAGTTTATCCAGCTACAAGTACAAACAGATTAACTTTTGATCTCCGCAGTAAAGAGGCTTATCATGGGGGACATATTGAAGGTACAATCAATATTCCATATGATAAAAATTTCATCAATCAAATTGGCTGGTATCTAAACTATGATCAAGAAATTAACTTGATTGGAGACTATTACCTTGTTTCAAAAGCAACACATACTTTACAACTTATTGGATATGATAATGTGTCTGGATACCAGTTACCACATTCTCAAATTCAAACACAATCTGTTCATAGTAAAGACATAACTGGTAATGAAGCACATGTCTTAGATGTACGTAATGATAATGAATGGAATAATGGCCACTTATCTCAAGCGGTTCATGTACCACACGGCAAACTTTTAGACACAGATTTACCTTTCAATAAAAATGATGATATTTATGTACACTGTCAATCTGGCATTAGAAGTTCTATAGCTATTGGTATTTTAGAACACAAAGGTTATCACAACATTATTAATGTAATTGAAGGTTACAAAGATATACACCTTTCTTAATATTTATACTAATTAAGAAAGACTATAAGTAATTAGAGGTACTGAACCCCTAAAGTGGGAACTTAATAAAAAAACAATATTCTAGGCTGCTAATTCTCTGTATTTTACAGGGGCTAAGTAGCCTAGCTTTTGTTGAATTCGATTATTATTATAGTTTTTAATGTAGTTTTCAACAATATCAATTACAATTTGATTCAATGTATCATTTACTAAGCTTTGATCCTGTTTGTTATTTATTTTATATGCAACAATTTCTCCGTTATAAAGATCCATAATTGAAGATAAATACAACATGGGGTTACCGAAAGATAAATAAGTAATATTTTTTGTTAATACTTCCATTGGTTGACTTGCTTTAAATTGTCTTTGTAGTAAATTATCTGTTTTATAACAAGGTTTACCAATGCTTTTAGTCTTTTTAGGTCTAACTCGACAATTTAAATCATTCTTCTGCATGATTCTCTGAATTCTTTTATGATTAACTGCTACTGAAGACAATTGATTAATCAAGGTTGTAATTTTTCGATAACCATAGATGTATTGGTTGTCTTTACACAATTGAATGATTTTTTGCTTCAAGTCATCATTTTTATAGTTCTTGTGTTCCCATCTATAATATGTCAGTTCAGGTATTTCTAAAACATCAAGTATTATTTTTACTGAATACTTATGCTTTAATTGATCAACTAATTTTACGATTACTTTTGGTACCCCTTCCTTTCCAATTCTTTTTACTTTTTTAAAATATCTATTTCAATATCTTTTCTATTATTCTCTAATTTTAATTCTTCAACTTCTGAGAGTTCTTCAAGTTCTTTACCATAAGTATATTGCTTACCGACTTGTTGAGAAAATCTATAAGTTTCCCCATTTCGATACCATCTCCACCATGTTTCCACCTGTGTTCTATTTCTAATATTTAATGTTTCTATAATTTTTTTATCGAATAACCAGATTTTTTCATCTCAATAGTTTTATACTTGTTTTTAATGAATAAGACACTCTTTTCATAGAAAAAACACCTCCGTATGATTCATTTTAAATGAATTCAACGAAAGTGTTTTTATATTATTCCCATTATTTGGGGGCCAGTGTCATATAATTAAAAATTATTTTTCCTTATTTGTAAGTGCCTAAGTATTCATAATAGGCACTAAACGAACTTCAATGTTTTGTTGTAAATTCTTTTTCATGGCTTGGTGGACAATATAAACGCCATTATCTCTTAACAATAAAAGTAGTAATTCTCCTTCATTAATCCAAGAGTTTAACGCGTGTTCAAAGAATTGACGTCGTTCCTCAAATTGAATTTGTGTCAATTGACGCTTCCCTTTTTTTCATCATGGCTTTTTGATATTGAAATAAAAAGTCATCTTTATCTCTATAGTGTTGATAAAATGTTCCCCTACTAATGCCACTTTCATCACAAATATCTTTAATACTAATGTCATCATAAGATTTAACATTTAGTAGTGTAATCATACTTTTTTTCAATTTTGGTTAATATTTTATACACACGTTTATCCATGGTTTCTTCGTTCATTTGTGTCGCCCCCATAACATTATTGAACATTTATATCTCATGTGTCTGATTATTTCAATTGATGCATGCAATTGTCGAAAATTGATTTATATTGAATATACAGTAATTAAGCAGAGTGTCAAATAAGGAGGTACACAGCATGATGCAGACGATTGCTTCACTTAAAGACGCAGTAAAATCCTATGATAAACATAAAGTTTTAGACCAAATCAGTCTAGACATTAACGAAGGCGAACTTTTGGGACTAATAGGACCTAGTGGTTCAGGTAAGATGTTCTTATTCTTCTTATCTTTATTATTTTATTTATCATTTTAAATATCATCGGACTTAAGCGTTATCGCAAAGTTTAACAATCTATCATATGACTTATAAAAATTGTAGCCTGGGACATAAATTAATATCTCAGGCTACAATAAATTTTAAGGGGCTATTTAATGAACTAGTGTTTATTTACATTTGCTCCTTTCTTAATTCTGTCCAACTTTCAAGCTATTATCTATCCTATAAATATATCTAATAGTCTACTTAAAAATTGGTCTTTTGTCAGTTGTTGATCGTGTTTGGCAAAGTAATAGAAATCTGATGAAAATGAGTTTAGCATCAAATTAATCTTAAACTCTAAATCTTGGGTCTGTTGCTGACTAGTGAACTGGTCTTTAATCAATTCTTTCAGTTGTTCATAAAACGGAATATTAATCATTGACTGATGTTGAGAATTTGATTTCTCAATAAAATTTAGGACATTAAAGTTTGCCTCTTTTAAATCTAAATAAATAGATAAAACACCATATATTTTATCCCTCACAGACGCATCTTGATGCTGATGAAGGAACGTATCCATTTCATCAAACATATCATGAACCTTTTCATCCATCATCGCTTGGCATAGTAACGATTTACTTTCAAAGTGACGATATAAAGTGCCTACACCCACGCCAGCTTTCTTCGCGATTTCCGACATATTCATCTCACTAATATCTTCACCCTGTGCTAATAATTGGGTCGTTGTCTGTAAGATGATTGCTTTGTTATGCGTTGCATCACTACGTTTTTTCCGTTGATTGGTCATCTTATCCCCTTCCAAACGATGTGCTCCCTTTTATGGTTCTAATCTATTAATTTTAACATCTAAATTGAATTCTTCTTTTAAAAATTGACGATAATTTTCACTTGTCACATCATATTTTTCTTTATCTCGTTGTTTCGTTAACGTTAAATTATTTTGAGACATTGTCGCACGACCATATGATTTAGGCATTGTAACGAGCAAACGTTTAACGAATGTAGAATTAGGATTAGTTTGATTGTATTCGATATTATAATCAAAATCATGAATGTCTCTAGGTTCTAACTCAGCTTCGTATTCTGTATCCCACTCATTGTCTTTCCATTTTTGAATGTAGAATAAGTTATCATTTACATAAATGGCACGATATTCTCCGTTAATATCCTCAATGATTGCATCACTATCTTGATTATTAATTGGCATAGCACTTATTGGCAAGTCACCATAACCGACATCAGCGACATAATTGACACTATCAATCGGCACGATTAATGACATATGAGAGCCTTTAAGACTACGTCCGCCCCCTGGTGTATGAATAGTTGCAGATACCATATTTGCTGTGAAGCCTTTTGCTTCTAAGTACGCTTTGAAGAAGTGATTCATTTCATAACAGAAACCACCACGTTGGTGATTAACGATTTTTTCATAGATATCATCTACTTCTACTGATATTCTCACACCATTTTGAACATCTATATTTTCAAAAGGCACTGTTAACATATATCGTTTTAAATAATAATTTAATGCTTCCAAGCTTGGTTCATTATATTTATTTGGATCTATATTTAAATATTTTTCAAGACCTTCAATATTCATTACTAAGCATCTCCTTTTTACTTTTTTCGTTTTTTAACACTATCTATATTATATTGAATTCATAAATTTGACAAACGGAACGCATTCCGAATAAAATAAGTGATAGTTGATTCCATTTAAGAAAAGAGGTGAAATTATGACTCAGACACAACCATCACATTTAAATATAAAACAACGTAATTTAATGATTGCGGTCATGATGATTGGTGCTTTTATTAGTGTCTTAAATCAAACGTTACTTACAACGATATTGCCAGAGGTCATGAAGGACTTTGCGATATCAAGTAGTACGGCACAGTGGTTAACGACCATCTTTATGTTAGTGAACGGTATTATGATTCCTGTCACAGCCTACTTAATTGAGAGATTTTCATTACGTACACTATTCTTTACGGCTGCGACCTGTTTAATACTTGGTTCTTTAATCTGTATGTTGGGTGTTAATTTCCCATTATTATTAGTGGGTCGTAGTATTCAAGCGTTAGGTGCAGGTATTTTAATGCCATTATCTCAAACACTATTATTCATTATTTTTCCTGTTGAAAAACGTGGTATGGCAATGGGTATCTTCGGTCTTGTCATAGGCTTTGCACCTGCGATTGGTCCTACAGCAGCAGGTTGGTTCATCCACCTATTCGATTGGCGCTATCTATTTTTAGTCGTGCTCTTAATTAGTGTGGTTGACGCTATTTTCGGCTTTTTATATTTGAAAAATATTACCGAGACACAACAACCTTCGTTAGACATCTTGTCAGTCATCATGTCTACATTAGGATTTGGTGGTTTACTTTATGGCTTTAGTTCAGCCGGTAACCTGGGTTGGTCACATCCATCCGTTTACGTGACGATCATCATTTCCATCATTATACTTGCGCTATTTATACGTCGTCAGTTGAAACTACCTTCACCGTTACTCGAATTTAGAGTATTTAAATACCGTAGTTTCACCATTTCGATGACTTTAATTGTATTAATGTTTGTACTCTTTATCGGTAATTTGACTATTTTACCTATATACATGCAAACCATGATGCATTGGTCACCTTTAGAATCTGGTCTCATCTTATTACCTGGTGGACTCGTCATGGGCTTGTTGTCGCCTGTTACTGGTAAATTATACGACCGTGTTGGCGGCCGAAGTTTAAGTATCACTGGCATGTTATTGATTATGATAGGTGCCTTATTCATGGCACAGTTCAATCCACAAACATCAGCATTGTATGTCATTGTGACATTCTCAATCTTGATGTTAGGTAATTCTATGATTATGACACCAATGACTACACAAGCATTAAACGCTTTACCTGTATCCTTGATTGCGCATGGAACGGCAATGAATAATACAATTCGCCAAATTTCAGCAGCTATCGGTACAGGTATACTTGTAACACTCATGACTGGTTTCGGTCACCTTTCACCATTACACGGTGCAGCCGGCCTTATCCATGGTCTAGATATGACATTTTATATCGTTGCCTTTGTAGCACTGATAGGTGCATTCATTGCACTCTTCTCAGAAAAAAGACAATCAAATACAACACACTAATCTTTAATATTATTTAATAGGAGGTGTTAAGCATGTTACTAAGACATGTTATTAACGCATATGTAGGAAAAGAAATTTTAAAAAGTAGTTTACCAAAAGTAAAAAATGACGATGCTATGGCACAACAATTTAAAGAAGGATTCGGATTATCACGTCGTTCAATGCGATTAGCAGGATTATTCGAATTTGTAGGTTCTATCTTTTTATTTAGTTCAATTTTAGGCAAACTTGGCCAAAAATTAGTCGTTGTGGGCACTCTAATGATTAACATAGTGATGGGTACAGCAATCTACAATCACTATAAAGCAGGACATGGTCACCAAGGTGCCAAAGCCGCTTCTAAATTCTTTATGTTAAATGTTCTTAGCTTAATCGAAGTTTTAAGTTTAAATCGTCGTCAATAAAAGATTATATTTTTTAAAACTGGATAAATATTTAATATAGTCATTTAATTAAAGGAGAACAATCATATGTCAAATGCAAAAGCGATTGATACACATGCACATTTATGGAGCGAAGACTATTTAGAGAAATTAGGCAAATTAGGTAGTCAAGGTACAGAGGTTGCTAAAGGAATTAATCAATCTGCCTCTAAAGAAGATCTAGACAAGCGCTTTAAAATGATGGACGATGCTGGCGTTGATATGCAAATCATCTCTGCCACACCACAATCACCACAATGGGGTACAAAAGAAGAAGCACATCAAAGTGCACAAGAGATTAACGATTTATATGAATCATTGATTCAACAATATCCAGACCGTTTCTTAGCATATGGTGCAGTATCTCTTCCATATGTCGATCAAGCTATTAAAGAAGCGCAAGAACTACTTAAAAAAGATGCCTTTGTAGGTATTGCGATTCCAACTATTGTGAAAGATAAAGTGTCAGTTGCCGACAAACAATTCGAACCTTTCTTCGAAGCTATGAACGAATTAAATGCAACACTTTATATTCATCCAACTGGTTGTGGTGCCCAAAGTCCACTCGTGAACGACTATCAATTAGAATGGGTGATTGGCGCACCATTAGAATCTACATTCATTACGTTACAATTAATTAAAAACGAGATTCCACAAAAATATCCAAATATCAAATTCCATATTTCACATTTAGGTGGTGCTTTACCATTCTTCATGACTCGTATTAAAGACAATTACGAAGACTGGAACGCCTTTAACATTGATCCATATGAAGTATTAAATCGTCAATTTTGGTATGATACTGCTAATTTCCATGAACCTTCTTTAATCAATACCATTGATACATTCGGTAAGGATAAGCTCATGATGGGGTCAGACTTCCCTTACTTCCAAGATGAGAAATATACACGTGGTGTAGACTATATTAAAAACAGTGATATTGATCCAGACACAATTGACGGTATTTTAAGAGATAATGCAATTCAGCTCTTTAATATTTAATTTTATATTTCTACTACTACTTATTCATGTTAGCAATTTATAAGAAATGAAATTATTATTTGAGCTGTGTTAATTGTAGTTATGAGATTAAAAATGCTTGTTTTAATCTTATATACTTGATTAACAATAAAGGCTGTTGAAAAGACATATAGAACATAAACAATCTTTAAATTCCATGTAAATTAACTACGAAAATATACGAAAGTAAGTTCATATAAAGTTGGGCTCATAAGAGGTAAAGATATATATAAGAGCAGAACGGATAACTAGTAATTAGCTATCTGTTCTGCTCTTTTTTGTAATCTTTAAATGCTTTTTATTTAGAAATCACATATAAAATTGAGAATCTAAGTATTGAATTTAAAAAGTTGGAATTACTTTGGATATAGATATTAATAATACCGGTTTAATAACTTTTCCAGAATTTGAATCTAAAATTGCTTGGTTAATATATTCGAAGTCATAAAATTTAACTAATTTATTAAAATCAAATTGTCCTTGCTTATATAATTCAATTGATTGAGATATTTCAAATTGAGCAATCGCATCACTCATCAATACACCTTAATGGACTTATTTTGGAGTACTAAATCTGTAAAGCTATTCATTTCTAATTTATTTTGTGTTACAGCTATAGAGGCCATTACTCCTTGCGTACCAAGAACATCTATAGCAGACTACATAACAGTTGAAACTCCTATTTTGTCAACAGAAAAACTCACCCCTTTGCCATTAGTTATTTTATTTACTTCTTCAATTAAATCTTCATTAGAAATATTAATCACATGCGTGGCACCTAATTCCTTTGCAGTACTTAATCTGCGACCATGAATCTCTACAGCAATAACTTTTGTACAGCCTTGTGCTTTTGCTAACATTAATGCTGCTGAACTTACCGCACCAGTACCAAATACAACTATACTATCTCCAACTTTAGGTTTTAAGCCATTTACAATTGTTCAAGCTCCAGTTAAGAATCCACATCCTAAAGGGACAACTAATCTTAAATCAATATCATTATCTATTTTAACTAAGTTTCTATAATTTGTAATTGTATGTGTAGAAAAAGAGCTTTACGTAAAGAAATTAGATACTGCTGTTCCATCTTGCTTTTTGAATGTGTATGATCCGTCTATTCTAGCCCCACTCATATTTAATGTAGTCCAATTTATACAAGAAGAAGGATTCTCTGAATTGCAGTTTTCACATTCTCCCCAAGTATTGTAAGCCATTAAAACTTGATCTCCAACTTTAAAATTTGTAGCTTGCTCACCTACCTTTTCGATAATTCCTGCTCCTTCATGTCCTAATAGTGCTGGAAAAGAAAATTCTACATCACCAATTCTCATTGCTTCGTCAGAGTGATAAATATATAAAACTACCACTTTAACAATAACTTACTCACTTTGTATATCTTGAAGTTCTAAATCTCCGAATTCATAATCCCCTTTAACTTTGTTAATAACTGCTGATTGTTTAACATAATATCATCGCTTTATCAATTAATATACATATTTTTAGGTTCTATACTTAATTGGACTGATGAAAATCAGTTCAATTTTTTTATGTCTTTAAGAATATAAAAATGGCGCAAATATCTCTATAATTGTAAGTGCCTTAAACCAACAATGAGGAGAGATATTGCGCCTATGACTGATTGTATATCAAAAATACTTAGAATTAAAGATAAAAATATTAAATTTGAAGACACATTAGATGAAAAAGTCTATAAAGGAATGACCTGTTTATTCTTTTACGGTGAACTATCCTATACACCTCCAAGGTGGGCATTATGTGGGTATAAAAATAAGGATTATTCAATCGTTAAAAATGGCAAGAAACAATCATGCATTACGCTTAATAAAATGAATGAAAGACCAGTTTATTTAGTATTAGCGAAGCAACGCTTTTATTGTAAATGTTGTGAGTCTCACTTTACTGCTAAAACAAATGTTGTTGATATGTACTGCTATATTGCTAACTCGACCAAGCTAGCGATTGTCGATAAAGCCACACAAGTCCGTTCAGAGAAAACCATCGCCCGTGATACATCTGTATCACCTACCACGGTCTCTAGATACATTGATATGATTGCGAATCAAATACATCAAACGCCTTAATCAATCCTCGCCCGAACACCTTATGATGGATGAATTTAAAAGAGTTAAAAATGTATCAGGGAGTATGAATTTTATTTACGCCGATGCGTTGACGCATCCTATTGTAGATATCGTAGAAGATCACCGTTTATTTTCGTTAAAACGATATTTTAATCGGTTTCCTTTAAAAGAACGTCAAAAAGTAAAAACCATTACGATTGATATGTATCCACCTTATATAAATTTGATTCGTAATATGTTTCCTAATGCACATATTATTATTGATCGCTTCCATATTGTACAATCTATTCATCGTGCGCTTAATATGGCACGTGTCAGTGCCATGAATGACCTAAAAAACGCACATCGCCCAGATTACAATAAGTGTAAACGTTATTGGAAACTGGTCTTAAAACCTACGGAAAACTTAGAATCCTTTGAATATAAAAAAATGAGATTGTTTAAAGAATGGAAGACCGAAAAAGGTGTCGTCAAGCATATTTTAGCTTTAAACTCAACATTAGAACGTACTTACCACTATGTAAATCAACTACGCACCTGTATTAAAACGAATGACTTCTCGGCATTAGTGACAACTTTATCTATGATTGACTTATCACTGACTCATAAAAAATTTAAGCCAGTTGTAGGGACTTTACGCAAGTACACTGATTTCATCAAAAACACCCTCACTTATACTAATCTGACCAACGGTCCAATTGAAGGCATTAACAATAAAATTAAATTAATTAAACGGGTATCTTATGGTTATAGAAATTACAATCACCTGCGCAATCGCATAATTTTGTGTTCTAAACTTTACGCATATAGACCAAAAAAGAGATTAAGCAATGTTTCGTTGCTTAATCTCTATAATTGAGGCCATCAGTCCAATTTGACAGAGAGCCATATTTTATCGCTTTTGTAATCGTTTTCGTAATTTTACTTCTTACTAAAAGTATTGTATTAGAAGAAATGAATAAAGCTAGTAATTATAACTTAGCAAAAATTGATTTGTTTTAATAGATGATACTAATATCAAAGTAAATTAAAGAATAGTAATTGATTCACTCACTATCTTTAAAACCCACTTTTTTAAAAGTATATTAGAATAAATATTTTTTAGATTAAACGCTTGAAACGGAGACCCGTCTCACTTATAATGGTTTTATTAAATATGTATGAAACAAATAATTTGAAGGTGAGGTTTATATGTCAAAGCGAAGTGATGCTATTAAAAATGAAAAGCTTATTATAAAAACAGCTAATGAACTTTTCAATATGTATGGTGTAGATTCGATAAGTATGAAAAAAATAGCGGAAGCCGCTCAAATTGGTAAAGGAACATTATATCGTCACTTTTCCAATAAGTCCGATATTTGTTCTGCACTGTTGAGTCAAGAAATTGAACACATGTTTAATCAGATTGATTATAAAAAGAAAATTCAAACTGATCAGCAAGAATTACTTCGTTTTATATTTTTATCTCTTATTGAAATTATGGAGAAAAATGTAAGTTTAATTAAAGAAATTGAACGTTCAGACAAAAAAAATCGTGTACTTATGCAGACACCCTTCTATGTAAAACTTAAATCAGAAGTTATGTCATGTATAACAAAAATGGATATTGTCAATGATCCTGATTTTCATGCTGATATTTTACTGAATTCTTTTTCAGCAGATGTATTTGAGTATCAACATTATGTTAAAAAGATTCCCTCCAAACAATTTGTAGATCGTATTTTGAAAATTTTTGTTCGAGGTATTCAGTCCTCAAAACTTTGATAACGAAAGGAAGATAAAAATGGATTTCAAGAATACAGCTTTAGTTTTAGTTGACTTACAAAAAGGTATTGCGAATACTGCTGAAACAGCTCCGCATAGTGTCTCAACAGTATTAAATAATGCTGCAAAAATGGTGGAATTATTTAGAAAGAATGAAGGTTTTATAGCATTTATTAGGGTTGATTTTATTGACGGTAAAGATGCTCTAAAGCCTAATGCGATGAAATCCTTGCCAGGAGGTAGTCCGAATCCTGATTTTGCTGAAATAGTTGATGAACTTGGGGTAAAATCAACGGATTATGTTGTAAGTAAACGAGGATTTAGTGGCTTTTTTGGCACAGACTTAGATTTACAACTACGACGTCGAGGTATTCAAAATATCGTCATTGGTGGCATTTCTACACATATGGGTGTTGACACTACTGCGCGTGATGCTTATCAAAATGCATATAATCAATATTTTGTTTCTGACATGATGTCTGCACCTGAAGCATCATTACATCAATTTTCAATTGAACAAACATTTCCATTTATGGGACAAGTTGTTACAACAGAATATATGATTAAAATTTTAGACTCTAAAAAGTAGTAATCTTTAAAAGAACACGAAAGTCTTTATTTTGACTTTCGTGTTCTTTTATTGACAAATTCTTAAAATAGAACCAGAAAGGAAATTTATAATGAAGAAAAAAATATATCCCCTTTATTTATTCTAATTATGGCTGGTCTGGCTGCGTTTGGTCCACTATCAATTGATATGTATCTACCAGCATTGCCTGAAGTTAAATCTATGCTAAATACAAGTACTGCTCAAGTTCAAATGACACTTACATTTTTTATGATTGGCCTGGCTTTTGGTAATATTACTATTGGAACACTATCTGATACGTTTGGTCGAAAAAATCCTTTAATATTTAGTTTAATTGTTTATATTTTATCTTCAATCGTTATTGCAATTGCACCGCATATTACAATCGTTCTTATATTTCGTTTCATACAAGGATTTGCTGGTGGAGCTGGTATCGTCTTATCAAGAGCTATTGCCACAGATTTATATAAAGGGAAAGAGCTCACGCAGTTTTTAGCAATGTTAATGCTTGTCAATGGAGCAGCACCAGTGTTAGCACCATTGTTTGGTGGTATAATTTTAAATTTTTTAAATTTCCGTATACTTTTCTGGATTTTAGCATTACTTAGTAGTTTAATGCTTATAGGTACACATTTAAAAATCAATGAAACTTTACCTCCTCAAAATCGTAGACAGGCTCATTTTAAAATTATAGCTGAAGATTTTAAATTATTATTAACACGTCAATCATTTGTCATTCCAATGATTATTCAAGGTTTTACATTTGCTATGTTCTTTGGATATATGGCAGCTTCTCCGTTTATTATGCAAAATATATACGGTCTCAGTGCCCAACAATATAGCTACATTTTTGCTTTGACGGGTCTAGGATTAATTTTCACTGCCCAAATAACAGGGCGTCTCGTTGAACACATGAATCAACATACACTCTTTCGTATATATTCAGCTATCCAATTAGTAGGGACAGTTATTACGATAATTGCGTTAACCAATCACCTTACTTTATGGATTTTATTACCATCATTTATTCTTATAGTTGGACCAGTCGCCGGTATAGGTACTTTAGGATACGCAATAGCAATAGAAGGTCAAACGAGAGGTATCGGAAGTGCTTCTAGCTTAGTAGGTTTAATGCAATATTTAATTGGTGCTATTACAACACCACTTGTAGGATTACAAGGAGAAAATAGTTATACACCGTATATCATTGTCATTTCAATTACAATGATAATTATTGTAACTTTTCAAATTTATCATAAAGTATTTATTGAAATACATTAGTATAATATATGATAATTTAGCACTAAGGTAATCAAGTATCTATAATTGTCTATTAGTTTTACTAAATTAATTTTTGTTTTTTCTCATTGTATACATTTTAATTCATTTGTATCGCTATTGTCTTTTCTAATTGGAGGAATTTCATTAATCGTCATTTTTTATATACTCTAAACGAAATATTGAAGTTTCTATTATATTATATATATATTAATTTAGAATCTCAGATTCAGAGCTTATTGAAAATTTTTTAAAATTATGATTATAATAAAAATTTAGAGGATGTTAGATAATAATCATTTGATTTTTCTAAAGGAGATATTTATTATTTTAAAATTAAAGTAAATAAACATTAATCCTGAACACCGTGAGACGTGTTCAAGATATTATTATGGCAAAGCAATAAAGCGCAGTCCGCCGCACCAGAGATCATCATATCACCTAACGTCAAAAAAAGATTACTGGGGCTATGATGAGCCATCAAGAAAAGAATGGTCAGAATTCTAACGTGTTAGAGATGAAATTGGAAAAAGAATACAAGAATTCAAAGAAACGCTCGTTTAATGTGAGCGTTTCTTTATATGGCTCTACGTCAAATCGGACTGATGAGTCCTAATATTGAGATTATGCAACCTTAGGTTGTTTAATCTCTTTTTTTGTGTTTGAGGCAAATAGTCGCGAAGTTATAATAATTCGATTACGCAAATTATCATAATTTCTATAACCAAAAGATACCCTTTTAATGAGTTTGATTTTATTGTTAATTCCTTCTAACGGACCGTTGGTCAGGTTAGAATATGTCATAGTATTTTCAATGAAAGCTGTTAATCGTCTTAAAGTTCTAATGACTGGGCGTAGCTTAGGGCACACATCTGAAAGATGAATTGAAAAGAGTGTATGATTAAATTTTTCTATTTGGTTTTCTTTTAATAATCGTCTTAACTCATGAACGTATTGATATGTATTAAATAGTTCTACATCTACACCTAATAAGTAATTCATAATGCCTTTTTCGGTTTTCCACTCTTTAAATAAATGAGCTTTACGATAATTAAATGCCTCTAGCGTTTCGAAAGGTTTAAGAAATAGTTTCCAATAACTTTTATATTTATTATAAAGCGGTCTATTAGAAGTTTTAAAACCATTCATTATGTGAACTCTAGACATATTTAAAGCTCGATTTAAAGATTGAACAATATGAAAACGATCAATAATAATCTTCGCATTAGGAAATAATTGCTTGATTAGCGACATATATGGTTCATACATATCAATCGTTACTGTTTTGACCTTTTGTCTTAGTTTCAAAGAATAGCGATAAAAATGATCTTTTAGCGATTTTAACTTACGATCCGCTACCACATCTACGATGCGGTGCTATACAGCATCTGCATAAATAAAGCTCATTATCACATTTACATTTTTAACACTTATAAATTCGTCCATCA
>NZ_JAESLA010000052.1:0-35460 GCF_017892405.1 Staphylococcus sp. GDY8P85P
ATGTCCCAGCCTCTTTTATTTGTATTAAGAAATAATTTATAAGTTCATTTACGATCAAATTAGAAAGTGACTGAATCACCAGGTTCTAATATTTGTACCTCACCTTCATGAACTGCATCTTTAAATTGCTGAGGATCTTGTTCAATTAAAGGGAATGTATTGTAATGTACAGGAACAGAGATTTTTGGTTTTACAAATTCATTGATGGCATAGCTCGCATCATCAATTCCCATTGTAAAATTATCGCCAATCGGAACAAAGCAAACATCAACTGGGTGTCTATCAGCGATTAACTTCATATCACTAAATAATCCTGTATCACCCATGTGATAAATTGTTTTACCTTCTACTTCTAGAATGAGTCCCATAGGCATTCCTAAATATACCGGTATACCATTTTCATGCGTAAAGCTAGAACTATGGAAAGCCTGTACGTATTTTACACTACCAAAATCAAATGTTGCTTTCCCACCAATATTCATGCCATGCACATCTTCAACACCATAATAAGTGCTTAAATACCCTTGTAACTCAGCAGAGCCTATGACAGTTGCGTGATTACGATTTGCTAATTCTACTACATCTCCAAAGTGATCAGCATGACCATGCGTTAAGATGATGTAATCTACTTCTAAGGTTTGTTCATCTAAATCACATTTGTCATTACCTGAAATAAATGGATCTACAATTACTTTTTTACCATTACCTTCAAAATAAATCGTTGATTGACCATGAAAAGAAAGTTTCATAATTATAGCCTCCTATAGCTTGATTAATTGTATTATACCCTAGCTATAAAAACTTATAACATAAACTGGAAATAAACCATTACTTTATTAAATCATTTTGAATTATCGCTCAATTAGACGTAAAATTAAACTAAATACTTTATGGAGATGATTAGATGAGTAAAATTGAAACAATAATTGAACAATTAAACCAAGCGAAAGCTGATGCGGCATGGATAACAACGCCACTGAATGTATTCTATTTCACTGGATATAGAAGTGAACCTCATGAGAGATTATTCGCTCTTTTAATTACTTCAGATGGAAGTCAAACGTTATATTGTCCTAAGATGGAAGTTGAAGAAGTGAAACGTTCTTCGTTTGATGGAAAAATCATTGGTTATTTAGACACTGAGAATCCATTTGATATTGAACCACGCGCATTTAATAAATTATTAATTGAAAGCGAACATTTAACTGTCAAACGTCAACGTGAATTAACTCAGAATTTTGGCGTACAACACTATGGTGATATCGATCAAACAATCAAAGATTTACGTAACATTAAAAATGATTCAGAAATCCAAAATATTCGTGAAGCTGCCAAACTAGCCGATAAGTGTATTGAAATCGGAACAGCATTCTTAAAAGTTGGTGTAACAGAGCGAGAAGTTGTTAATCACATTGAAAATGAAATCAAAAAATATGGTGTGAGTGAAATGAGCTTTGACACAATGGTACTATTTGGTGATCACGCTGCTTCACCTCATGGAACACCAGGTGACCGAAAATTAGTAAATGATGAATATGTATTATTTGATTTAGGTGTAATATACAATCACTATTGCAGTGATATGACACGCACAGTTAAATTTGGTACCCCTTCTGAAGAAGCACAAACCATTTATAAAATTGTTTTAGAAGCGGAAACAAGCGCTATAAAAGCAATAAAAGCAGGCGTACCTTTACAAGATATCGATCAAATTGCTAGAGATATCATCAGTAACGCTGGATATGGTGAGTATTTCCCACATCGATTAGGCCACGGTCTTGGCTTAGAAGAACATGAATACCAAGATGTTTCAAGTAGCAATACGAATTTACTTGAAGCTGGAATGGTTATTACGATTGAACCAGGAATTTACGTACCGAATGTTGCAGGCGTTCGTATAGAGGATGATATATTAGTCACTGAAGATGGTTATGAAATCCTGACACATTACGATAAATAAAATTTAAAAAATCCAGTTGTACTTATAGACTATGATAATCTATAAACAACTGGATTTTTTTATTACAATCGTTTATTAATCTTCTTTAAGTGCTTCTTCGATAGAAGTATATTCTAAACCAAAGGCTTCAGCTACACCTTTGTGTGTAACATGTCCTTTGTAAGTATTTAAACCTAATGATAACGCATGGTTAGCTTTAAATGCTTCACGGAAGCCTTTACTTGCTAATAATTGCGCATATGGTAATGTTGCATTATTTAATGCAATTGTAGATGTACGTGGTACTGCACCTGGCATATTAGCAACAGCATAGTGAACAACACCATGTTTGACATATGTTGGATCATCATGTGTTGTGATTTTGTCAGTCGTTTCAAAAATACCACCTTGGTCAATAGCAATGTCAACGATAACTGAACCATCTTTCATTTGTTTAATCATATCTTCAGTTACCAAGTTAGGTGCTTTGGCACCAGGAATTAATACGGCACCGATAACTAAATCACTTTCTTTAACAGCATTTTCGATATTTAATGGGTTAGACATGATTGTGTTCACACGGCCATCAAATAAATCATCTAATTCAGCTAAACGTTTAGGATTAACATCTAAAATAGTAACGTTGGCACCTAAACCTAATGCGATTTTCGCTGCATTTGTACCAGCTTGACCGCCACCGATAATAGTTACTTTACCTTTTGGTACCCCAGGTACACCTGCAAGTAAAATACCCATTCCGCCGTTAAATTTTTGTAGGAATTGTGATCCAACTTGTGCAGACATACGTCCTGCAACTTCACTCATTGGTGTTAATAATGGTAATGAACGGTCAGGTAATTGAACCGTTTCATAGGCAATACCTACGACTTTATTGTCAACTAACGCTTGAGTTAATTTTTCTTCATTAGCAAGATGTAAGTATGTAAATAAGATTAAGTCTTCTTTGAAATATTTATACTCTTCTTCTAATGGTTCTTTAACTTTGATAACCATTTCTACATCCCATACAGATGATTGTTCAGATACAATTTCAGCACCTGCATCTTTGTAGTCTTTATCTTCAAAGAATGAACCTAATCCAGCATCTTTCTCAACAAGTACAGTATGACCTTGTTCTACTAATGCATGTACACCACTTGGTGATAAACCAACTCTATTTTCGTTATTTTTTATCTCTTTTGGAATACCAATTTTCATTCCATCCACCTCCATCACTATCGTAACGCTAAACCAATGAAAGCGCAATCAGAAAAAGTACACATTATTGTTAAAATATAAAGAATAAATATTCTGAAATTTGTGGTAAAATATAAGTAAGAAAAGCTAAGGGGGTTATTAAGATGTTAACATACAAAAACATTTTAATCGCAGTTGATGGTTCACACGAAGCTGAGTGGGCTTTCAATAAAGCAGTAGACGTAGCTAAACGTAATGACGCTAAATTAACTATAGTGAACATTATCGATTCAAGAACATATTCTTCTTATGAAGTATATGATGCACAATTCACTGAGAAATCTAAAAGTTTCTCTGAAGAATTATTGAAAGGTTACCAAGAAGTAGCAACACGCGCAGGCGTAACTAATGTCGAAACTCGATTAGAATTTGGTTCTCCAAAAGCTATCATCCCTAAGAAATTAGCAAGTGAATTAGGTGCCGATTTAATTATGTGTGGTACTTCAGGCTTAAACGCAGTAGAACGATTCATCGTAGGTTCTGTATCAGAGGCTATCGTTCGTCATGCACCATGTGATGTATTAGTTGTACGTACAGAAGAAATTCCTGAAGATTTCCAACCTGAAGTTGCAACACCTGAATTTAGACAACAATATTCATAAGATTAAAGCACAATCTATGTAATCATGAATGGGATAGAGTTTAATGCTCTACCCCATTTTTTATTTATTACCAATACAACATTAGTCTCTCTTAAAATTTTCTTGGAGTCCTAAAAATAATATTACTACTGTGTCATATCATACAGCTAAACCGTTGAAAGTCGATGGTATTACTCTCGCAAGCTCATACTCATTTTAAACAATGATTCGAATTAATAATAATAAAAAAAGCACAAAAATGATGTTTAAAATAACAATCATTTTTGTGCTTTTTGATTTTATCTTCCTAACGATTATAATTCGCCATATTTAACTGTATCTCTAGCAATCATAACCTCTTCATTTGTTGGAATAACAATAACTTTAACTGGAGAATGTGGATAATTAATAAATCCTTCTTCACCATGAATTGCTTCATTTTTCTTAGGATCCCAATAGATGCCCATGAATTCTAATCCTTCTAATACTTTAGCACGCACTGTTGAAGAGTTCTCACCTACACCAGCTGTGAAGACAATTACATCTACACCATGCATTCTTGTTGCATAAGAGCCAATGTATTTGTGGATTCTAGAAGCGAATACGTCTAATGCTAATTGCGCACGCTCTTTACCTTCTTCAGCATCACTTTCAAGGTCACGTAAATCACTTGAAGTACCTGAAATACCTAATAAACCTGATTCTTTGTTTAATACGTTAAGCACTTCTTCAGCACTTTGACCTGTTTTGTGCATAATGAATGGAATTAATGCAGGGTCAATGTTACCTGAACGTGTACCCATTGTTACACCTGCTAATGGTGTGAATCCCATTGAAGTATCAATTGATTCGCCACCATCAATGGCCGCGATTGAAGCACCATTACCAATATGGCAAGAGATGATACGTAATTCTTCAATTGGTTTACCCATGATTTCAGCTGCACGTTGTGACACGTATTTATGACTTGTGCCGTGGAAACCATATTTACGGATGCCATAATCTTTATAATATTGATAAGGTAAGCTATATAAATATGATTGTTCTGGCATTGTTTGATGGAATGAAGTATCAAACACTACGACATGTGGAATATTTGGTAATAATTTTCTGAATGCACGAATTCCCATTAAGTTAGCTGGGTTATGCAATGGTGCTAATTCACATAGTGACTCAATTTTTTCTTCAACTTCGTCAGTAACTAATGCAGAAGTTGGGAATAACTCACCACCGTGTACGACACGATGTCCAGTACCAGCAATATCGTTAATATCATCAATGATACCGTGTTCTTTGAAGCTATCTAGCATGATGTTGATTGCTTCTTCATGGTCTTTGATATCTTTAACGTTTTTAATTTTTTCACCATTCACTTCAATTGTGAAAATTGAGTCTTTAATACCGATACGTTCTACTAAACCTTTTGTTACTATAGTTTCTTCAGGCATTCTAATGAGTTGGAATTTTAAAGAAGAACTACCAGCGTTAATCGCTAAAACTAAACTAGACATATATATTGTCCTCCAATTTATTAATTAATATCCATATTTATTTAACCATTAATACAGTCATAATTCAAGAATATCACAGTTTATTTTTTGGGATGATTTTCTTCCATCCAAGAATTCAATTCACTAATAAATCCTTGGAATTGATTTGGATTTTTAAAATCAGGAATATTTGCTAATAATACTTCAACTGGCTTAGTTTCATTCACTTTTTTCTTTTGCAGGATCAATATGGATTTACGCGCATTTTCATTTTTAAATAACGTCTTAGGTAAATTTAAAAATGCTTGCATTTCTGTCTCTGTTGCAATGAAATTTTCTAACTGTTTTACATTGTCATCTTCAAATAAATTACTTGGAACGACTAAAAATGCGAAACCTGTTTGTTTTAAGGCAGTGACTGCTTGTTCAATTAATAAATAATGTGAGTAGCTATGCCCCTCTTTAAAGCCTAATTGCAATTCATGGCTTCGCTCATCTAAAGGATAATAGCCAATCGGTAAATCACCAATCACAATATCCGCTTCTTCTAATGGTAATGGCATAATTGCATCTTGAGGGTAAACATCAAATGGAATCTCCAAGAAATTAGCAAGATGGACACTCACTCTTGATAATACAGGGTCTACTTCAATTAGATGATGCATCACTGTTGTATCTTTAAGCACCTCATTAACAGAAGCACTTAAATGACCAGCTCCACTAGCCATATCTACAACATGTAATTCGTTTTTATTCTCAGTAAATTTCTGAACTAAAAAGCCAAGAATTAATCCAATCGAATCAG
This sequence comes from Staphylococcus sp. GDY8P85P, assembly GCF_017892405.1. Lineage (NCBI taxonomy): Bacteria > Bacillati > Bacillota > Bacilli > Caryophanales > Staphylococcaceae > Staphylococcus > Staphylococcus sp. GDY8P85P. The sequence continues at coordinate 6,073 of NZ_JAESLA010000052.1, forward strand.
GCGTAATCTGATGATTTGCTTGGATTGATTCCTCTTGCATTAAACTTAAATAAGCAAATTGAAATGCTTTTCTACGGTCTTGCAACGTTGCTTGTTCTAACAATTCACGTTTATTGCGATATACATCCTCCATTGCAAGTCCTAAATTTTCAATGAAACTTTGACCATTTTGCTCATTTAAAGCTTTAGCATTTTCATCTAATGTTTTGAAAAGCTTCTCCATCACTGTTTGTTCTTCACTCATATACCTAATCCTCTCCAATAAAAAAGTGTCCATCAGGTTTATTTCTGTAAAATAATCAACGCTAGCTTTAGATAGCATTATTGAAATAAATATGGACACTTTTACGTTATATCTATTATCTAAATTTAATATTAAATGTTACGGTATGCTTCTAATGCAGCATCAAAATTAGGGAAGTCTGTACCTTCACTTACTAATTCTTTATAAACCACTTTATCATTACTATCTAATACGAAGACTGAACGCGCTAATAATCTTAACTCTTCCATAACAACACCGTATTGTTGTCCAAATGATAAATCTTTGTGGTCACTTAACGTAATCACATTATCTAAACCATTAGATGCACACCATCTCTTTTGAGCAAATGGTAAATCGGCAGAAATTGTTAGAACAACGCCATCTTCTTGTGCAGCTTCTTCATTAAATTTACGTGTTTGTTGATCACACACACCAGTATCAATAGAAGGTACTACGCTGATTAATTTCTTTTGACCTTTATAATTTTCTAAACTAACTTCATTTAAATCATTATCCAATACTTTAAAGTCAGGCGCTTGTTGCCCTTCTGAAACTTCAGAACCAGTTAAATGAATTGGATTATTTTTAAAAGTAATTTGTGTCATGATGAAATGACCTCCTATAGTATTTTCATTATATTGTTATCATACGACAGTCACAAAACTGAAATCAATCATTTGGAACTGATTCATGTTAATGTTGTAACAATTGTATTATATAGTCATACGTATTTTTCAAAATGAGTAGCGCCGTAACAATGATAAACAGTATTTTGACGTATCCTACACCTTTACTTATGGCAAATTGCGCACCTACAAAGGAACCTATCACCATACTCGCTGCCATAATCAATCCATATACAAAATCAACTTGCCCCAAAATAATAAATAGAACCAATGCACCTAGATTGGACGCAAAATTTAATACTTTAGCGTTACCTGCTGCACTCAAAAAATCAAAGCCAAACATCAGTAACACAAATAACATAAAGGAACCTGTACCCCCACCTAAAAAACCATCATAAAATCCAATTAGTAACAGTAAAGATGTAAACATAATGGCTTTACCAATTGTCAGCTTTGAAAAGGTGCGCACATTTCCCCAATCTTTTTTGAATATTGTATAAATAAGCACAAGTGTTAATATGATAATCACTAATGGCTTCAAAACTTGTGCAGGCAATAATGTAGCTAAGCTCGCCCCACCAGCTGCAAAGATAAATACAAATGGAAAAAGTTTGAGTACAATGTTTAAATCTACTTTACCCGACCGTATAAACTTGATTGCGCTTGTAAGTGAGCCAAACGAACTGGCCAGTTTATTCGTACCTAAAGCTAGAGAAGGTGGCATTCCAATGGCTAATAGTGCTGGTATTGATATGAGGCCGCCCCCACCTACGACAGCATCAATAAATGCAGCCAAGAAGCCAAACGCAATAATAATTAAAATGACATTTAACGTTATCTCCATGATGCAATTCCCCTTTATTTGAATGTATGTTTATTCTATTTTAAAATAACTCATCCATTAATGCATCAGTGTTTTGGTCTTTTTCGCTTTTATAATCTTTATTAATTGTTAAGGTTTCAATATTATCTGCCGCACGTTGAACCATGTCATCAAAGTCAAATACACTTTCATATTTAACTACTTTATCAAAATCTGGTTCAGTCACAGGATTTTTTGGTGTGAAGATTGTGCAACAATCTTCATAAGGTTGAATGGAAACATCAAATGTACCTATTTCACGTGCTTTTTTAATAATATCCTCTTTATCTAATGAAACAAGTGGTCTCAAAATTGGAGTAGATGTGACATCATTGATCGCATACATACTCTTTAGCGTTTGACTTGCAACTTGTCCTAAATTTTCACCATTGACAATCGCATGTGCACCAACGTTCTCTAATACAATATCGGCTACACGTAACATCATTCGACGTGTTGATGTCATCGTATATCTAGGGTGAACTACTTTATTTATTTGTTTCTGTAGTTCTGTAAATGGTACAATATGCAATTTAATTGGTCCCACTCTCTCTGATAAAATACGCGTAAGTTCAATCACTTTATCTTTAGCCTTTTCACTTGTAAAAGGTGGGCTATGGAAGTGAATCGCCTCTATGTTTACACCACGTTTCATAATTTCCATTCCAGCAACGGGTGAATCGATACCACCCGATAACATTAAGAGCGTTTTACCACCTGTACCAACTGGCAAACCACCGGCACCTTCAAATACTTGCGTAAAGACATAAACCCCATCCATTCTTACTTCAACTCTGACATTATGATCTGGATGTTTTACATCTACTGTTATATCTTCCGTAGCTTGTAATATCGCGCCTCCAAGTTCACGTTGTAATGCATACGTATCTAATGGAAATGATTTATCTACACGTTTAACATCAATCTTAAATGTATCCCCCACTTTGAAATCCTGAGCTAAATCGACACATAAATTTTTAATATCTTCTAATTCTTGTGATGTTTTATGCACTGGACTTACCGATTTAATACCGAAAATTTTAGTTAATCGATCAATGACTTCTTGCGCATCCGCTTCTTCAGTTAAAGAGATATACATTCTATCTCTTTTTCCTTTTACATGGGTCCCCTCAATCGTTTGTAATGATTTAATCACATTATCTTTCAATGCATTAACAAACTTTTTGCGATTCGTTCCTTTTAAAGTTAATTCTCCATATCTAACTAATAAGTGATCGAACTTCATTTACTTTAACAACTCCTTAATTTCTGTATATATTATTTTAAATTTTTCTTTAAAATGATTGATATCATCTTCTGTAGTCAAATCACCAAATGATAATCTAATACTACCTTCTATTTTATTGTCAGCAATTCCCATCGCCATTAATACTTCATTTAATTTCCCTCTTTTAGATGAGCAAGCACTTGTCGTTGAGACCATAATATCAGATTTTGAAAATGCATTAACTAACACTTCACCTTTTACCCCTGGGAACGCAACATTTAATATTTGTGGCGCACCATCTTCAGGTGAATTAATATAAACACCTTTATAGTTTTTGAAAAATTGACGAAGCTCGTTATTAAAATGACGCATACGATGGTTACGGTCATTTAAATCATCAAGTGCTAAAGCAATTGCTTTCACTAAGGATACGTTCATAGGTAAGTTAACCGTTCCACTTCGTATGCCATATTCTTGGCCCCCACCATGCACAATGGGCTCTAATTTATCTTTATTATCAATTAATAGTAATCCCTGACCTTTAAGTCCATTAAATTTATGACCACTGAAACTTACACTATTAATCCCTTCAAGGTGCAATGGAATTTTTCCCAATGCTTGAACGGCATCAACATGTAGATGGGCTTTAGGATAATCTTTTAATAATGTCACTATTTCATCTATAGGCTGTATTTGTCCCATAATATTATTGACATACATACAAGTAACAAGCCCGACTCTATCATTCATTAACGTCGCTAAATGTTCTAAATCGATACGTCCATCTGAAGTGATATTTACATATTTTAATTTAAAACCATCATCTTCTAAATGTCTCATAACTTCTAAAACTGATGGATGTTCTAGAACAGAAGTTATAATTTCATTAGCAAACTGTTTCTTTCTATAAGCTATCCCTTTTAAAGCTAAATTGTTAGATTCTGTGGCTCCACTTGTGAATATAACATCTGTATTCTGTCCAATGGGTAACATGGCTTTAATGCGTTCCTTAGACTGTAGCAGCACTTTTTCCGCTTGCAAACCCCACTTATGCGGACTATTAGGATTAAAATAAACCGCTTCATTAACTTTAATAAATGAATCGAGCACGTCTCTATGGGGCTTTGTAGTGGCAGCATTGTCAAAATATATCACTTAAAACACTCTCTTTCATTCTCCGTTTAATTATTAAATTTATTTATGTCAAATTGAATTCTAATATACATATTTTACAAAAATAGATACTAAAGCATTATACTATTTTTAAATAAAATTAAAAGACGTCAAACATAAATTTAAATAAACTCATCTATTAAGCAATGCTTAAACTTCGATATAGATAAATTTAAAATCAAATCCACTATGGTATGAATCATAGTGATAAATATAAAAGGAGTGGAACAGAACTCAATTAGAGTTCATTGTTCCACCCCTTACGAGGATGACTGGCTTTGAGAACAGTTGCATTAAACTTCATTCTCAATTCAGTTAGCTACTGCAACTTTGCGATGTAGCCTACATATATTTTTATTTAGACAGGTTTCATTTTTAAATAACGCGATAAAGTTATATACAACATTAAAATTTCAACTAACCTTTCGCTACCTCATCTTCAATGTATTTTGTAATTCCAGGCTCTACACTTTCTAGTGCTTGTTCTGAAATTTCGATTGAGCGTTTATAACGATTATTTTTAAATAAGCGTTCTGCCTCATTTAAACTTTTATCTACATTATTATGATCCTTACGATAACGGTTTCCGTATTGAATTAAGCGTTCTGCATATACCGCATTTATCAATACATCGTTTGCTTCATCTTCAAATGTATTCATTTGAATAACAATTTTAGCAACTTTATCTTTAAGTTGTTTTACGTGGATTGGTCGTTCACTAAATTGATCATTTGTCTCGCGTACTTCATGATCAATTTCATTTTTCATAATAATGAAGCGTTCAGGCACACTCGTTAAGTTTGAAGCTAAAAGTCGACGATAAACTTCTTCTTTTTTAGATTGGATACGTAAGAGGTTATCTTCTGCTTCAGCTTCATCCTCTCTCAATTGGATGAGATGATTTTGTAATTTTTCTTGGTCCTCGTTAATGACTTTAACATGATCGTCTAAATATTCTAAGTTGTCTTTGACTTCACTATAACGGACTGCAGATTTTGCCATCTCTTTAAGAATGTCATCATAAACAGCGACTAAGTTTTGAATTTCGTTCTCATGCTGTCTAATACTATGAACATCACTTTCGTTAATGAAGTAATTTTCACGAATATAGTCGATCTCAGTACGTAAAGTATAGTTCATTTCACGTGCTTTAAATAATTCATCAGTGATTTGTTCTTTAGTTTCTTCAACTTCATTTTTTGCTTTGACTTCATGTTCAATTAAATCATACATTTCATCAAGCTTATCATTGATTTGTTCTAATTTATCATTTGCATTATCTAACTCAAGACGACTAATCATTGGCTCCACAAAATTTAAATCTGTTTTTAAACTTTGTAATGTACCATCAATTTTGACATGATCTAAATCATAGCCATTCATCTTCAAATCACGACAACCATATTTTAAATCTTGGAACTGACCTGGAAGTTCTTTTTGCGCTTCACGAATTAATTCCGGAATTTCTTCCATATATTCTTGAATTTCTTCCATCGATTCATTTAGCCCCATAATGTGGTTGTGCGCTTGAACATAATTACCATCTGCTTTAAGTAATTCATACTGTTCAAGTTCTGGTTCAAATGATTCTATTCTCTTTTCAAGAGGTGATGCAGCATCACCAAACTGATGCCTATTCGCTAAAACATCACGTTTCATTTCTCGATAATTCGTCTTACATTTTTCAAAAACTTGATCATTTTCTTTATGTAAAGCTACGATTTCATTTACGTCTTCAACTTGTTGTTGGTAGCCAGCCTCATATTTGTCCATTAACTCATGTGCGTCATCAATGTCACTTTGTGCTCCAGAAAATTGAAACTTATCAAGTTGAATTTCAGCATCGTGGATTTTCTCTTCCACAGGTGCTAAGTAGTTGTTTGTATAATCTAAGGTGTCTTGCTTAAAGGCATCATATTTCGTTCTAGTTTCACCTTTTAAATTGAATGCAGAAAGTTGTTTTAAATTTTCTTCAAAAGGTAATTTTTGAACTTTTAATTTACGTTCTTCAGCGTCTTCAACAACTTTTCGTTTATTGGAACGCAAATAAAACATGATTCCTACAATGATTAAAACAATGACAATTATTGCTAATATTGTGTATAAAACCATCTCATTCTCCTCCTATATTATCATCATTATAACGCAATTACCGCTTTCATTAAAATAGTAAATGAATGAATTGATAGAATAAATTTTTCCATTTATAATTTTAATAAAAATAACAAATGAGGTATGTGTATGCCAATAATAAAAGAAACAAATTACAATCTATTAATGAAACAGCTTCAAAGTTTAATTGAAGATGAACAAAATCTTATTGCCATTTTAAGTAATACATCAGCCCTGTTAAACGATAATTTAGACCAAATCAATTGGGTCGGTTTTTATCTTATTGACAATGACGAGCTTATCCTTGGTCCTTTCCAAGGTCATCCAGCCTGTGTTCATATTGCAATTGGTAAAGGTGTTTGTGGTACTGCAGTAGCAGAGAATCAAACACAATTAGTTAAAGATGTTCATGCTTTTCCAGGCCATATTGCATGTGATGCAAATAGTAAATCAGAAATTGTTATTCCTATCCACGTTAACAACGACATTATAGGTGTTTTAGATATCGATGCACCAATTAAAGACCGATTTACAATAGAAGATCAGCAAGGTTTAGAAAATATTGTTCAAGTTCTCGAAAAACAACTAACGAATTAATTAAAAAGTATTGACACTTTGATAAATACTGTTACAATGGATTTTGTGTGAATTAACGAAAATAGCAGTTGTATATCAATAAGCTCTATGTTGTTCCCAATGCGGACGTGTCCCGTAACTGACGCTATAAGGTGAAGACACATAAAACAACATATCCTATTGGGCATGCAACACTCTTTTTTGTTTATTCATAACAACAAAAAAGAAAAAGGAGGAGTCTTAATATGGCTCGATTCAGAGGTTCAAACTGGAAAAAATCTCGTCGTTTAGGTATCTCATTAAGCGGTACTGGTAAAGAATTAGAAAAACGTCCTTACGCACCAGGACAACATGGTCCAAACCAACGTAAAAAATTATCAGAATATGGTTTACAATTACGTGAAAAACAAAAATTACGTTATTTATATGGCATGACTGAAAGACAATTCCGTAACACATTTGACATCGCCGGTAAACAACACGGTGTACATGGTGAAAACTTCATGATTTTATTAGCTAGTCGTTTAGACGCAGTTGTATATTCATTAGGTTTAGCTCGTACACGTCGTCAAGCTCGTCAATTAGTTGGTCACGGTCACGTTGAAGTAGATGGTCGTCGTGTTGACATCCCATCTTACTCATTAAAACCTGGTCAAGTTATCACTGTACGTGAAAAATCACAAAACTTAGACATCATCAAAGAATCTGTTGAAATTAATAATTTCGTACCAGAATACTTAGACTTCGATGTAGATAGCTTAAAAGGTACTTTCGTACGCTTCCCTGAACGTAGCGAATTACCAGCTGAAATCAATGAACAATTAATCGTTGAGTACTACTCAAGATAAGTTCATAACAATGAACAACCACCCTTTCTCATGGAATGGGTGGTTTTTTTATAAACCTTTTGCTTAATTCTATAACTTAAAGAGAGCTTCAGGTAAATCAGATATGATGCCATCTACACCTAGACTTATTAGTTTTTTAGCATCTTTCGAGTGATTTACAGTGTACGGTATAACTTTCAATGAATGACGGTGTGCATTTTTAATAAATTTAGAGGTAACTAATTTATAATTAGGATTAATAAAATCCGCGTACTGTGATATTGCTTCAAAATCCGGAGATTTATACCAATATTTCTTTCTACTAACAAGTAACCCTAATGGATACACACTTCCTAATGACCTTAACCGCTTCACTGATGTATCATCAAACGATTGAATAATCACTTTATGCTCAGGCACATTATAAGCTTTAAGCGCTTTTAGAACAGCTTCTTCAATACCCGGATACTGATGTGGCACTTTTATTTCAATAAGTAACGTTTTTGAATAGTTTTTACTTAAGGATAATACGTCTTCAAATTTAGAAATTTTTGTATTTATAAAAGAAGGATTATGTTGTATCCCAAAATCAAATGTTGATAATTCTTCGAATGTATAGTCTTGGACTTTACCTTTACCATTAGAAGTACGATCGATAGTATCGTCATGTATAACGACTAAATGATGATCTTTACTAAAATGTACATCAATTTCTAACATATCAACATGTTGCATTAATGCAGCCTTAAAACTTAATAGTGTATTTTCTGGAAATTGATTAGATAAACCACGATGCGCAACGATTTGAAATGCTTGATTCGGTCTATTTATTTTCATTGAAGTCACCTTTCTTTAATTATGTCACACTTTAAACTACACTAAAGTTACCATAATATAACTGGAGGTCAAACATAAATGGTTAAGCATGACTTTAAAGTACAAACTCAATGGTGTGGAGGTCGCGAAGAAGTAGGAACTGTTAGCGGCGATGTGATTACTGAACAAATTTCCATACCTGCACCACTTGGCGGTAACGGAACAGGTACTAATCCTGACGAATTACTCGTTTCTGCCGCATCTTCTTGTTATATCATCTCTTTAGCAGCTACATTAGAAAGAGCCAAATTTACCAATATTCAAATTACAAATGATTCGATAGGTACCGCCCTATTTGAAAATGGCAAATTCAAGATGGCGACGATTTCACATTATCCAAAAATTTTAGTCACTTCATCAGAAAAGGAAAAACTTGAAAATCGACTACCTAAATTATTAGAAGTCGCAGATCATAACTGCATGATATCAAATGCGATTCGTAATAATGTAGAAATTCAAATTCAGGCAACCATACAATAAACAGCATCAATCACCTTTATCCTAACCATGTGGCGGTGATTGCGCTTTTAAATTATCAGAATATTTGGTAAAATGGTAAAATCTTATACCGTGGGAGGAATTTTAATGAATTATTATGAACCACTATTATTAACACCAGGACCTACGCCAGTTCCAAATGAAATTAATCATGCATTAGGATTGCCAATGGTCGGTCATCGCTCTCCAGATTTTGAAATCATCGCCAAAAAAGCCTTCAACAACTTGAAGCCCATTTTTGGTACTGATAATGAGGTTATGATTTTAACATCAAGTGGGACAAGTGTCTTAGAGGCAAGCATGTTGAATATCGTCAATCCTGATGATCATTTCGTCGTTATTGTGTCAGGTGCATTTGGTAATCGTTTCAAACAAATTGCAGAAACGTATTACAAGAATGTCCATATTTATAACGTAGAATGGGGACAACCCGTTAATGTAACTGATTTTATAACATATCTCAGTCATTTAGAACATACAATTACAGCTGTATTTACACAATTCTGTGAAACTTCAACTGCTGTTTTACATCCTGTAGACGAATTAGGTAAGGCGTTGAAACTATTCAATGAAGCTATCTATTTCATAGTAGATGGTGTTAGTTGTATTGGTGCAGTCGATGTTGATTTGAAACGCGATTACATTGATGTTTTAGTTTCTGGAAGCCAAAAAGCAATCATGCTACCGCCTGGACTAGCCTTCGTAGCTTATTCTAACCGTGCATTGCAACGTTTCCAAGAAGTAACGACACCACGCTTTTACTTAAATTTAAATAAATATTTTGATTCATTACAGCAGGACTCAACCCCTTTCACACCAAATGTTGGATTATTTAGAGCTGTTAACGCTTATGCTGACTTAATTAATGCTGAAGGCTTTGAAAATACAATTAAACGTCATTACATTATTAGAGATGGTTTAAGAGCGGCATTACGTGCGTTAGATTTGGAACTTTTAGTTGAAGATGATTTCGCTTCCCCTACGGTAACATCGTTTATACCAACAGATAAAGACGAACTGACTCATATCAAGTCAACGTTAAAAACAAAATTCAATATTACTATCGCTGGCGGTCAAGGAAAATTAAAAGGAAAGATTTTACGCATTGGCCATATGGGTAAAGTATCTCCTTTCGATATTCTAGCTGTCGTGAGTGCATTAGAAGTCATACTTACGGATTATCGTCAGACAAATTATATTGGGCAAGGTATAACAAAATTTTCAGAGGTGATTCATAGTGAAGCATAACATTCTAGTCTCAGATCCTATTTCAACTGATGGTTTACAAAGTTTATTAAACCATCCTGATTTTAACGTAGATATTAAGACGGATTTAGATGAACAAGCTTTAATCAATATTATAGGTGATTATGAAGGCTTAATCGTTCGAAGCCAAACTCAAGTTACCCAACAAGTGATTAAACACGCTAGTAGCTTGAAAGTGATTGCACGAGCTGGTGTTGGTGTAGACAATATTGATATTGATGCAGCTACACTACAAGGTATACTTGTAATTAATGCACCTGATGGAAATACCATCTCTGCAACAGAACATTCAGTAGCGATGATTTTAGCGATGGCTCGCAATATTCCTCAAGCGCACGCATCTTTAAAAAGTAAAGCGTGGAATCGTAAAGCATTCAAAGGGGTAGAACTGTATCAAAAAACATTAGGTGTCATTGGCGCTGGGCGAATTGGTATCGGTGTAGCACAACGCCTTCAAAGTTTCGGTATGAACGTATTAGCTTATGACCCCTACCTTACTGAAGATAAAGCGCAACAACTCGGTGTTAAACTTGCTACTATTGACGAAATCGCAAAGCAAGCTGACTTTGTAACTGTTCATACACCATTAACACCTAAAACAAAAGGTATCGTTAATGCTGAATTCTTTTCAAAAGCAAAACCAACGTTACAAATTATTAATGTTGCTCGAGGTGGCATTATCGATGAAGAAGCATTATTGCATGCACTGAATCACAATCAAATTGCGCGTGCTGCACTAGATGTCTTTGAACATGAACCACCTACCGATTCACCGCTAATAGATCACGAGAAAATTATTGTGACACCGCATTTAGGCGCATCAACAGTAGAAGCTCAAGAAAAAGTAGCAGTTTCAGTTTCAGAAGAAATAATAGATATTTTGGAAAAGGGAAATGTCACTCATGCAGTCAATGCACCTAAAATTAGTTTCAATGATATAGATGACATAACACAACAATGGATTGATATAGGTGAGTTATCTGGTGAATTAGCTATTCAATTGATTGATGGTGCACCAAGAGAAATCAAAGTCACATTCAATGGTGATGTAGCCAAACAAGAAACAGATTTAATTACTCGTTCAATTGTTAAGCGAATATTAGAACAAGATTTAGGTGACCGTGTCAATATCATTAATGCATTCGCACTATTAAATGAACAGGGTGTTACACGAAACATAGAGAAACGAGCATCACAAGGTACTTTCAGCAATTATATTCAAGTTCACTTAATTAGTGATTCAGAAGAAGTTAAAATTGGTGCCACTGTCATTGCTGGTTTCGGAGCACGCATTGTACGTATTAATAATTACTCAGTTGATTTTAAACCAAATGCTTATCAACTTGTTTCTTATCATGGTGATAAACCTGGCATCGTTGGTTTGACTGGTCAATTATTAGGTGAACATCATATAAATATTGCATCAATGTCATTAGGAAGAAACGAACAAGGTGGCCAAGCCATGATGGTATTATCTATTGACCAACCCGTCACAGAGGAAATCATTGAATCATTATACCAGTTAGGTGGTTTTAATAAAATTTACGGTACTACGCTTTCAGTTAAATAAATTATCTTAAGTTAAGATTAAACAACTTATGAATCCACATAATTATACCCCTTAATGATTGATTTCGTTATATCATTAAGGGGTTTTTAATATTTATAATTTACAATTTAATCACTTAAAATTTCAACTTTAGCATAAAATATCCTTAATTAAACCTATATGGTCGACGATATAATCCGCTTCATAACGTTCTAATTCCTCACGTGCGTTTTGCCCTTTCAACCCTGTTAATGTACCAATAAATGTGGCGCCTATTTGCTTAGCACAAAATAAATCTGCCAATGAATCTCCAACAATCACTACATCTTCTTTATTAACTATGTGATTTTGTTCCGTGATGTACTGTTTATAATTTTCTTTTTTATTTCCATTTAACGTCGCAATATAACAAAATGGATTAGGCTTGCCAAGTGGTACAAAATCAGGAAAGTCATTCTCAGCTTGCATTACGTCACTTGCAGTCACAATATGTTGATCTGAAAAGAATGATTTAATTCCTAGTGATTCAAATGGTACTAACGTTTCAGTTCTAGGTCTACCTGTGGCAATAGCAAGATGATAGCCCTTCTCTTGTAACATATTAAGCAATGATTGAATTTCTTCAACAGGTCTTAGCACAGTTTCGTGATAAATAAAGCCGTCTATGCCATGTAGCGTCGGTTGCTTTTGTTCGACTTGTTCAAATAAGTTAGATCCTAAGTATAACTCTTGGTATACGTCTCTCGTAAGATACCATAATGGTCCTTTCAGCTTGAAGAAACTCGCATCTTTAACACTTAACTGTTCCATCGCATAGCGTTCTAGTTCTGCATAAATATTATCTTTACCACTTTGACTTTGATTAATAAACGCAATAGGCAATTCATAATTAATTTGATACGCTTTGTCGATGAATGGTTGAATTTCGCGCATACTTCTAGCTGAGAAATGTCTTTCGCTTAATATCTCTTCTCGTTCTTGTAATGAAAGTTGTTTTAACAGTTGTATAAAATGAATACTAAAAACGACAAATAACATATCCCAATTTGAATTTAATCCCATCGATTTTAACCGATTTAGAATGATATCATTTTTAAAAATATTTTTGCGTATTTTAGTAATACGTTGGTCATTTAATTCATTTAGTTTAAAAGATTTCCCCATACCTAAAAATTGTTCACTTTTAAGTAATGTTTCAATTGTTAGTGCTGACGTATCAAAGCAACGTTCTTCACTTAAGAATACACCATCTACATCAAATAGTATTGATTTCATAGCTTTTTCGCTCCATTATTTTCGAATATTCTGATACTTATAATCTTAACGTCTTCACACTTAATGTCAATATTGCTATTATAAAAAAACTGATGAATTATAGGTGCCTCCTAAAATTCATCAGTTAGTTGAACAACATATATTTATCAATATGCTTATATCTTATCAAATCACTAAGACATATTTTGTCTGTCGACGTACTTTTAAAATGATTCTCTTCAATTTATAGTTGTTTTTCTATTTCATCCGCAACTTGTTGTACGTGTGTGCCGATGATGACTTGTGCTGAATGTTGACCACTTTTTGTCACACCTACTGCGCCAGCATTTCTAATTTTTTGTTCATCAATTATGGAATTATCTTTTAATTCCATTCTTAATCTTGTAGCACAATTTGTTAGCGTAGTAATATTGTCACTACCACCTAACCCCTCAAGAATTTGACTTGCAGATTGATAATACTTACTTTTACTTGATGAAGCTTTTGTATCTTCATTTTCAGTTGTATTAGCTGTAGGATCCGCTAATAAATTATCGCCACGTCCAATTGTATTAAGATTAAATATTTTAATAACAAATCTAAAGATAAAGTAATATAGCGCGAAAAATACAATCCCTTGAACCAGAATCATTAACGGGTGGTTAGCAACAGGATTAATTAACGATAATGCATAATCGATTAAGCCTGCACTAAATGAAAAGCCTGCTGTCCAGTGGAATAATGCAGCAACAAATAATGATAAACCTGTTAATAACGCATGAATCACAAATAATACTGGTGCAACAAACATAAACGCAAATTCAATCGGTTCTGTTACGCCGACCATAAATGCTGAAATAGCACTTGCTACAAACCAACCATACACTTGTTTCTTCTGACTTGATTCAGCAGTATGATACATTGCTAGCGCTGCGGCAGGCATACCAAACATCATAATTGGGAAAAATCCTGCTTGATATCGACCAGTAATACCTTTAATAGCATCTTGTCCAGTTTGGAACTTGCCGATATCATTTATGCCTGCTGTATCAAACCAGAACACTGCATTTAATGCATGGTGAAGTCCAGTAGGAATTAATAGTCGGTTGAAGAAGCCGTATAAAAATGCCCCAAATGGTCCAAAACCAATTAGCCACTTACCAAAAGCTACAATTGCAGAGTAAATAAATGGCCAAGCAAATAGTAAAATCGCAATTAAAAATGTACAATAAAAAACAGTCATAATTGGAACTAAACGCTTACCACTAAAGAATGATAATGCTGTTGGTAATTCAACATCACTGAATTTGTTATAACAGTATGCTGCAATTAATCCTATAATAATACCTATAAATACATTTGAATTATCCATCTTACTAAATCCATCGTTGACAGCACTTATTTTGATGTTAAATAATGGTGCGATGAACTCTGGAGATAATACTTTTACAACCAGTGCATATCCTAATGCTCCTGCTAATGCTACTGCACCATCGTTTTTCTTAGCCATGCCTATTGCTACACCAATTGCGAAGATAAGACCAAGTTGGCCCAATATGGCTGATCCTACAGTAGTGAAGAATAGTGATATTGTTGGTAAAACATTTAGTGCTTTAAGCAAATTACCGATACCAACAATAATTGCGCCTGCAGGTAATACAGCAACAGGCAGCATTAAGGATCTACCTAATTTTTGAAAAAACTTAAACATTCCGTTCACTCCCAATACGTACGATATTCAATTATTTTATCGATAACTATACTATGTATACAGTTCCTTTATTAATTTACCATAAATGTAAGCGGTTTTGATGTGTCAATTTTAAATCATTTTATGAAATTTATTATTATTAAATTATCAAAAATATTTCGCTTTCTGATAAATTTAATTTGGTTTTATTAAAATGAAAAGGGAGCGGAACAGAATTCTTTTGAATTCGTCGTCCCACTCCCGCATGGATGACTAGAACTGAGAAAAGCTTGATTTAAGCGCCTTCTCAGTTCAGTCAGCACTGCGAATTTGATAAATAGCATTACTATATAATTTATGTCCCAGACTACTTTTTCAAATCAAAATTATACACAAAGATTTAAATTGTTTGAGAATTTCTATTTATTAGTATTGAAACGTTTAAATGTTAATAATGAACCAGCTGCTAATAATACTGAAGCGATGATAGTAACTAAACTAGAGTTAGATTGTTCGCCTGTTTCTGGTAATGCTTTAGTAGTTGTTTGAGCTTCGTTAGTTTGAGTTGATTGAGTTGATTGTGTATTATTTTCTTGAGTAGAAACATTGTTATCAGTTGTAGCAGTAGTGTTGTTATTTGTTGCTGCTTGAGTATTGTCAGTGCTTTGTGTATTGTTTGGTGCGTCAATTGTTAATACATTGTTAGCGTCTCTAGGAGTCTGAGCTTCAATGCGTCCATCTTTATAAACTTTTGCAGCACCTACACCATTGTCTTTTTCACCATAAAAAATAACAGTATAATAGTCACCATTGTCTTTTACTCCATTGTCTTTATCAGTAACGCCGCCACCATGTCCTCCAATTGATACAGAACCTGCTTCAGTATATTTTGAACCAATAGCATTTTTAGCATAATCTCTAATATTTGAGTCATTTACAAAATCAGCTGCATGTGCATTATGTGTAGCTCCTACACCTGTAAATAATAATGCTCCCGCTAATGTAGTTGTTGCTAAAACTTTAGATTTTTTCATTTTTATTTCCCTCCAAAAATAATATGTAATCACGGCTTAAATATTCGCCCCGTGTATATCTAATGTTAAATATCAGAGTAGACATATAATGTCCTTGTCTAAACAATTTAGTTTTATGATAATTATTAAATATGATATATTGATGACAAAAAACTCTCTGATCCTTATTTTGACCAAAGAGCCCTATTATATATAAATTATTTCAAAATAAGTTTATTCATTAAAAGTTAGAAAAACTCAATAAGTATTGTCATTAAGGGGATAGAACAGCTTCTTGACACTTTTGAAAATCAACCATATCTAACTATCTGCTACCCAATTGCGAAGATAAGAACAAGTTGACCCAATATAGCTGACCTACAGTAGTGAAGAATAGCGATATTGTCGGTAAAACATTTAATGCTTTAAGCAAATTATCGATACCAACAATAATTGCTCCTGCAGGTAATATAGCAACAGGCAGCATTTATGATGGTATATACAACTAAAAACTCTCAAACCTAATATAGGTTTGAGAGCTTTATTATCGTTCTACATTCATCTAACGATATCATTCTATTTATTTAAACTATCTTGAATTAAATGTAATTCTTTTTGTAATTGTGCTGTACGTGTCTCGATTTCATGAGTGAGGTAGTCTATCTTCTCATTTCTCTTTAAATCTTTAGGTATATCAGATGGGTAAATAGGTTCTCCAAATTTAATTAATGCCTGCCCTGTAATTAAACCGTGTAATTTTGTTGGTCCAACATACGCAGCTGGTAAAATAGGTGCTTTACCTAACATTGCAATCGTTGAGGCACCTCGTTTTAATGGCGCGCCTTCAACAGAAGTACGATGTCCAGTTGGGAAAATACCTACTGTTTTATTGTCTTTTAATAAATTGACTGGTCTTTTTAGTGTACTTGGCCCTGGATTTTCGCGATCTACAGGAAACGCATTTAATGAAGTTAAAAATTGGCCAAACCATTTATTCTTAAATAATTCTTTCTTAGCCATATAATGAATTTCATTCGGTACTAAAGCCATTCCTAACATGATTACTTCATTATAACTTTCGTGTGTACATGTCACGACGAATTTATTATCTTTAGGAATATTCTCCTTACCGATCACATACAAAGATTTAGCCATTTTGACTAATATCAAATCTAATAGTTTACTGATAAATTGATACATTATGTCACCTGCTTATTGAAATATATACTTTATTGATTTTATCATTATCCTTATTTCTGAACAACTTTTCAAAAGATACATCTAAAGTCTGATGGTGGATTACTGGCATTATTTCATCAAAACTTTCATAATTAAATAAAGGGTTAATATTATAATGGAGGTTAAAAATGTCTGAATTTAATCAAGAAAATCAATCAAATCATAGCACCTATCAGCAACCTCAACCTGGAAAGCCAAAATTTCCGTGGTTTAAAACCGTTATTGTGGCATTAGTTGCTGGTATTATTGGTGCTTTACTTGTCTTGGGAGCTAGTAAAATAATGAGGTTAGTCGGAATCGATAACGGTGGCGCACAAGTTCAAGAAGCCAGTAATAGCAAAGGTGGTAATGTGCTTGACGGAAAAAGTGATAAATACAAATCCGTCAATGCAATGATAAAAGATGTTTCTCCTGCGATTGTTGGTGTCATCAACATGCAGAAAGCCAATGGTTTAGAAGATTTTTTACAAGGTAAATCATCATCAAAATCAGAAGAAGCCGGTATAGGTTCAGGTGTAATCTACCAAATCGATAACGATTCTGCTTATATTGTGACAAATACACATGTTATAAGTGGTGCTTCTGAGATAAAAGTGCAACTTTATAGTGGTAAGCAAGTTGAGGCAAAATTAATCGGTAAAGATAGCGTTTCAGATATTGCAGTTTTAAAAATAGATAATACGAAAGGTATTAAATCGATTAAATTTGCAAATTCTTCTAAAGTACAAACTGGAGATAGCGTCTTTGCAATGGGTAATCCATTAGGTCTTGAATTTGCAAATTCAGTAACTTCAGGTATTATTTCAGCCAATGAGCGTACAATCGAATCTAATACGACTTCAGGTGGTACGAAAGTTAACGTCTTACAAACAGATGCTGCGATCAACCCTGGTAACTCTGGCGGTGCACTAGTGGATATTAATGGTAACTTGGTCGGCATCAATTCTATGAAAATAGCTGCCGAACAAGTAGAAGGTATTGGTTTTGCTATTCCAAGTAATGAAGTTAAAGTTACAATTGAACAACTAGTTAAACATGGTAAAATCGAACGTCCTTCTATCGGTATCGGTTTACTAAATTTAAGTGATATACCTGATTCATATAAAAAAGAATTAAATACAGATCGTGATGATAGAATTTATGTTGCAAAAGTAAGTGGTTCAAGTGAATTAAAAACAGGCGATATTATCACAAAAATAGATGACAAAAATGTTAAAGAAGACACAGATTTAAGAACATATCTATATCAAAATAAGAAGCCTGGCGAAACAGCAAAACTTACGGTTATTCGTGACGGTAAAACATTAAACGTCAATGTAAAACTTAAAAGTCAATCAGCCGCTACATCATCAAATCAATCATCAAATTCTGAGTCAGAATTTAGTGGCAATAGTCAGTTTATACAGTAGGAAGTAACATAATATATATAAATCAGGCTAAGATAATGATATTAATATAATGTGATTATCTAGCCAATCTATAGTTACTGACTGATTTTGAGCAAACGCTATAAAATAAAGGTTCTCAACTTTAGTCTCCCATGCGGGGGTGGAACAATAAATTCGTAAAGAATTTTGTTCCACCCCTATTTTCTTTTATCACATTGTTTATACCGTCGCTTTCGATTTTTGAGTTAAAAATAACGCTGGAATCACAAGAAGAATTAAAGTTATAACTGATACTAAAAATCCAGCGTGATAAGCAATGATATTATTCGCCATTGAAGAACCTAATCGATTTACTACAAGTGAAAGCACTGTTGCTATAAAGGCCGTTCCGAAACTTGAACCAACATTTTCAATCATATTAATACCAACACCAGCTTCAGCCAATTTATGCTCATCCATCCCCATATAGGCATCCGTAGTGAGACCTAAATTAATACCACCAACACTACAACCTCTTAAGAAGAGTATCAATGATAGAACAACTATGCTTGTATGTTCAGTTATAAATAATAAAGGTACTGAACCAAACATTGAGATAATAACACTGATAATAACAACCCATTTAGCACCAAATTGATCAATAACTTTACCAATATAGGGTCTTGTAATAAGCATACCCAGACCCTGTGGTATCAGTGCTAGAGCAGCTTCAATTGGCGAAAACTGCTTAAAAGTCTGAAAGTATAATGGAATAATGACCATTGGCCCCATGATACCGATGTTAGAAAGAAAGAGACCTATGAATGATGCAGTGTAATTTCTTCTTTTGAATAGAGAAATAGGTAATATTGTATTATCATTCTTCATTTTGTTATAAACAAAATACAACATAATGAAAATACAACTTACAACTAAGAGAACCATTGTCGTCGTATTGTAAAAACTATGATAGTCGCTCGCTTTCGTCAAACCATAAATCATAGAAATACTGATTAATCCTAATAAAATAACACCAATCATATCAATAGACTTCTCTTTATTTAAAGGCTTAAAGTTTGGTAAATATTTCATTTGTAAAAGAATCGCAACGATGACCACGATAACATTAATAAAAAACATCCAACGCCAAGACACAAAATGAATGATAACACCACCGATTACTGGTCCTAAAATAGGTCCAAAAATCATAGGTGTACTTACAATTGCCATTACTTTTCCAATATGGTCTTGACCTGTTGTCTTAATCAATAATGTAAACATTAACGTTGTAATAACGCCTGCAGACATACCTTGAATAATTCTAAATATAATAAAGCTCTCAACATTCCAACTGATACCAGCTAAAACTGATGTCATACCAAATAGTATCGAAGCAGAAATAAATACGTACTTTCCATTATATTGATTGACCAACCACCCTGCTATTGGAATAATTAACGCTAGTGCAAGAACATAATCTGTTATTCCCCACTGTACGATATCGAGCGTTGTACCAAATGTATGATTTAACTGTTTAATTGCTATATTAATCATTGTTGAATCTAACATAGGTGCTATAGCCCCTAATGCAATTGCCCAAGCAGCAATCATTATTTCTCTTGAAACTTGACGTTCATTAACTTTCGACATTAGAATCCTCCTGTATTTTGTTTCCTTGTCAACAAAATATAAAAAAGAGCGGAATAAAATTCGCTACGAATTCATTATTCCACTCTAACAATTAAAGCGTACGTTGTTGCTGTTCTATAAGTTGGTCTAAATGGTCATTATATCTTTCTATAAACGTCATCATATTTTTAAATTCATCTTCAGTCATACTATCAAAAACCGTTTGATCTCTATCTTGAAATGTTTCATGTAGTTCAGCGTGAATGCGATAGACTTTCTCACCTTCATGAGTCAACTTAAAATAAATTTCCTTTTTATTATCTTCACTTTTAAAACTTTCAATTAATCCTTTTTGTTGCAATCGCTTAGTTAATTTACTAATAGCACCTCTCGTCATAAATAACTTATGCGCTAAATACCTTACATTAGGTTTCTGATATTCTTTGATTGCTTCAATACAATGGACTTCCGAAGGCTTATATCCTTTAAGCGCTTGTTCCATTTTACCTTTATTTAACCAACCTATTTTGTTAAATAAATCTCTAAAGCTATTCATTAATATTTCTTCTTTATTATTAGTCATTTCATCACTTCTTTATGTTCTTATAGTATATTCATTATAACTATATTTGAATAACATTTCATAAAATAAGGGCAAGTAGCATCATCGTAAATACCGTGCTACATTGCCCATTCACTTAAAATGCTTATTTATAATTAAGCATGAAATATTTTTTCTTACCACGACGAATAATTGTGAATTCATTATCAATTTTATCATCGTCACTTAATTCAAAGTCCACGTTTTGTTGTCTCTCACCATTAATATAAATCGCACCGTTATTAACATCTTCGCGTGCTTGACGTTTAGATGATGCAATTCCTGTTTCAATTAAAGCGTCAATGATGTTTGTAGTTTCAGTTGATAATTCAACTTGTGGTACATCTTTGAAACCTTCTTTTAATTCTTTACCAGATAATGATTTTAAATCACCGCTAAATAACGCTTGAGAAATACGAATAGCATCATTTAATGCTTCTTTTCCGTGGATAAATTCTGTCACGCTTTCTGCTAATGCTTTTTGTGCTTCTCTTAAATGAGGTTGTTCATTTTTAGATTGTTCTAAACGATCAATTTCATCTTTATCTAGGAATGTAAAGTATTTTAGGAACTTAATGACATCATCATCTGATTGATTAATCCAAAATTGATAAAATTCGTATGGACTTGTTTTATCAGCATCTAACCAAACTGCACCTGATTCTGACTTACCAAATTTCTTACCATCCGATTTCGTCACTAATGGAATAGTTAAGCCATAAGCTTCAGTTTGACCATACATACGACGCATTAATTCAATACCACTTGTGATATTTCCCCATTGGTCAGAACCACCTACTTGCAGTTTACAATTTAATTCACGATTTAAATGTCCGAAATCAATTGCTTGTAGTATTGTATATGTGAACTCAGTGTATGAAATACCATTTTCAAGACGAGATTGTATTGAATCTTTACCTAACATATAGTTCACACCAACGTGCTTACCATAATCTCTTAAGAAATCGATTAATGAAATTTGATTTAACCAATCTTTATTATTAACGAGTACCGCACCTTTGTCAGAACCAAATTCAAATAATCTATGCATTTGATCACTAATACCTTTAACATTAGCTTCTACTTGGTCTTCAGTTTGTAATACACGCTCTTCAGATTTCCCAGAAGGGTCACCAATCATACCTGTTCCACCACCAATTAATACAATTGGTTTATGACCATGTTCTTGGAAACGACGTAAAGTCATAAATGGTAATAAATGGCCGATATGTAAACTATCGGCTGTTGGATCAGCACCACAATATAATGAAATTTGTTCTTTATTTAACAGTTCTTCAATCGCTTTTTCATCAGTTTGTTGATAAATTAAGCCTCTCCATTGTAGTTCTTCAATTAATGCATTAGTCATAATTTATTCCTCCTATAAATATTGATTTATTAATCATTGATGATTGATACTCTATTTAAGGTAAAATAAAAAGCGCCCTTACACATACAACATGTAAGGGCGCTTGAGCACGTTACCACCATACTTAAATAGCGAATAGCTATTCACTTTATCAATGATACGTTCATTAATAAAACGTTGGATAATTCATAATAAGGTGTATTCATATAAGCGTAATTATTAGTTCACAGCAACCACTAACTCTCTGAAAATCACAAATATATTACTTGTCCTCATATCCAAAAGATATTGAATTGTAATTAATTATAAGTATAAAAAATATAAAAGTCAAATATGCGAATATGATATACTATACTTAAATTTTAGGAGGTTTAAGATGAAAAGGATGTCAACCAACACAAATAGAGACTCAAAGTTTAATACATTTGAAAAATCCTACAAAAAAGTAAAACATATCATTGTAGGCTTATTTAGTGTTGGTTTATTGGTGAGTATGATTGGATTTATAGGAACAGTCATCTACTTTAATCACTTAACACATGAATCATCTCAAATAAGTGATAGTGAATTACAACAAAAAGTACTTCACTTTGCTGGTGATGATTTAATTAATCATAATAATTCTAATGTGTTAGAGGAATATGATAAATCCGAAAATTCTCTTATCGTCGGTCCAAAACACGTTAATCCAAATGTTATCAAAGCACTTACCTCTTCAGAAGATACCATGTTCTTTAAACATAATGGTATTTTGCCGAAAGCGCTCGTACGTGCGATGATTCAAGATGTCTTTGATCTTGATCAAAGTTCTGGTGGTAGTACAATAACCCAACAACTAGTTAAAAATCAGGTATTATCAAGTAAAAAAACATATAGTCGTAAAGCAAACGAACTTATATTGGCAATGCGTTTAGAAAAATTATTATCAAAGAATGAGATTATTTATACATATTTAAATATTGTACCTTTTGGTAGAGATTATGAAGGCAATAATATCACAGGCATCGCATCAGCGTCATACAGCTTATTTGGTATACCTCCGAAAGACTTAAACATTGCCCAATCTGCTTATCTTATCGGCTTATTACAGAGTCCTTATGTTTATACGCCATATGAAGAAAATGGTGAATTAAAACCATATAAAGCGGTTAAAATTAGTGTCGATCGTCAACATTATGTGTTAAAGCGCATGCTCGTTGAAGGTGTAATTAACAAAGAAGAATATCGTCATGCCAAGCGATATCATATCTACCATCATTTATTAACAAATCCTGAATTAACGAATAATCAACCTGCATAATTTCATCTTAACTATAGAGTAGTTTTATTTTATACATTTTATTTTCATACATTGCTCATTAAAAAAGCCGACAAAGTGTAACACTTTGTCGACAGATTTAATCATGTATCTTCGTATACATATATTTTTTTACTATATATTATTGCTTTAGAATAAACCTACTGCATGGCCATCTTCTGTAACGTCCATATTTAACGCAGCTGGTTTCTTAGGTAATCCAGGCATAGTCATAATTGCACCTGTTAAGGCAACAATAAATCCTGCACCTGTTTTAGCTTCTAATTCTCTAATTGTAATATCAAAATCAGTTGGTGCTCCTAATGCAGTAGCGTCATCACTAAATGAATATTGTGTTTTAGCCATACAGATTGGATATTTACCCCATCCATTATCTGTAAATTCTTTTAATTGTTTTTTAGCTTTTTTACTGAATGTTACTGAAGAACCACCGTAAATATCTTTTACGATTGTTTCAATTTTTTCTTCTAAAGATTGATCTAAATCATATAAGAATTTGAAATCATTTGGTTGTTCGATAACTTCTAATACTTGGTTAGCTAATTCAACGCCACCTTTACCGCCTTTTTCCCAAACTTCAGTTAAAGCGATTCTAACGTTATTTTCTTTAGCCCAAGCTTTTACAGCTTCAGTTTCTGCATCAGTATCATGAATAAATGCATTTAATGCGATAACTGGTTCAACACCGAATTTACGGATGTTATTAACGTGACGTTCTAAGTTAACGATTCCAGCTTTTACAGCTTCAACGTTTTCTTCTTTAAGATCATCTTTTGCTACGCCACCATGCATTTTAAGCGCACGAACTGTTGCAACTAATACGACTGCTGATGGTTCGAAGCCAGCTTCTCTAGCTTTAATGTCGATAAATTTCTCAGCACCAAGGTCTGAACCGAATCCTGCTTCAGTTACAACGATATCTGCAAGATCACGTGCAGTTTCTGTAGCTAAAATAGAGTTACAACCATGTGCAATATTTGCGAATGGTCCACCATGAACTAATGCAGGTGTACCTTCAATTGTTTGAACTAAGTTAGGTTTAATAGCATCTTTTAAAATCATTGCTAATGCACCTTCAACTTTTAAGTCAGCAACTGTAACTGGTTTACGGTCGCGAGTATAGCCGATAGTAATACGACTAATTTTTTCTTTTAAGTCATTAATATTACGAGCTAAACATAAGATAGCCATTACTTCTGAAGCAACGGTAATGTTGAAGCCATCTTCACGTGGTACACCATTTGTAGGTCCACCTAAACCAACGTTCACATGACGTAATGCACGGTCGTTCATGTCTAATACACGTTTCCATTCAACACGACGTACATCAATGCCTAAGTCGTTACCTTGATGGATGTGGTTGTCGATAAATGCAGATAACGCATTGTTAGCAGTAGTAATGGCATGGAAGTCACCATTGAAGTGTAAGTTAATGTCTTCCATTGGTAATACTTGTGCATAACCACCACCAGTTGCCCCACCTTTAATACCAAATGTAGGTCCTAATGCTGGTTCACGTAAAGCGACCATTACATTTTTATTTAATTCGTTGAACGCATCAGATAATCCAACTGTAACTGTAGATTTACCTTCACCTGCTGGCGTAGGACTCATAGCAGTTACTAAAACGACTTTCCCTTTGTTGTCTTTAGGTTTGATTTGATTGATATCAATCTTAGCTTTATAGTGACCATATTGTTCTAAAGCATCTGCTGGGATGCCAGCTTTTTTAGCGATTTCTCCAATAGGTTTAAGTTCTGATTGATTAGCAATGTCTAAATCTGATAAATGTGCCAACTTATTTCAACCCCTTATTAATTTTAGTTTGATTTATGTAAGAATACCTCAAACAAATGTTTTAAGGTTTCTTTTAATCTTACATACTAATAATAACTAACAATGAAAGCGATGTCGAATTTTTGAGAGCGTTTCCAATGATTTGTGTAAAATTTAACTTAATTTTATGATAAATCAACTAATTTAAATATATACTGAATGTAAATCATTAACTTTTTAGGTAAAAATACATTATTACTTTATTTAAAATTTAGAACGATTATTTCTAAATTGAACAGTAATTTAATAATTCTAAGAACAAAATCTCTTAAATCATGTGATCTAAAATGGATAGTAGAATGTAGTTAATCATGGAGCCCAAACAAAGACTATCTCAAAATAGATTTACAAATTAAGCAAGTTGGACAAGTAAAGTAACAATACGAATTAATGTAAATAAAGAAACCAGCAAATGAAGTTGTAAAAACTCATTCGCTGGTTATTTGACTAGGAATTATGTCCCAGACCTTGTCTAATAAATGATTTAATCTTCCATTGTACTTAAATCACCTGCATCTAAGTTAAGCTCCCAAGCTTTCAATACACGTCTCATAATTTTACCTGAACGTGTTTTTGGTAATTTATCTTTAAATTCTATTTCTCTTGGTGCTGCATGACCTGATAATCCTTCTTTAACAAACTTACGAATTTCTGTCTTTAATTCGTCAGATGGTTCATAACCTTGTCGTAATGAAATAAAGGCTTTGATAATTTCACCTCTGACTGGATCTGGCTTACCGATAACCCCAGCTTCCGCAACCGCTTCATGTTCAACCAATTTAGATTCTACTTCGAAAGGACCCACACGCTCACCAGCAGTCATAATGACATCATCAACGCGTCCTTGGAACCAGAAATAACCATCTTCATCTTGATACGCAGAATCTCCAGATACATACCAATCGCCAATGAAATATGAGTCATATTTTTCAGGGTTCTTCCAAATTGAATACATCATTGATGGCCAACCTTTCTTGATAGCTAAATTACCCATTCGATTTGGTGGTAACTCATTACCTGAATCATCAACAATAGCAGCTTCAATACCTGGGAGTGGTTTACCCATTGAGCCTAATTTAACATCAACTGCAGGGTAATTTACAATCATATGTCCGCCTGTTTCAGTCATCCACCATGTATCTAACACGCGTTTATCGTAAACATCTTTAGACCATTTTATAACTTCAGGGTTTAAAGGCTCACCTACTGATAATATTGAACGTAATGATGATAAATCATATTTCTCAACGATATCATCACCCGCACTCATCAACATTCTTAGTGCAGTCGGTGCAGTATACCAAATCGTTACTTTAAATGTTTCAATCATGTTATACCATTGTTCAGGTGAGAATCGTCCTCCAGCAATACAATTCGTTACGCCATTTAACCAAGGTGCAAAGACGCCATAAGATGTTCCTGTAACCCATCCAGGATCAGCTGTGCACCAGTATATGTCATCTTCTTTTAAATCTAATACGTATTTACCTGAAATATAGTGAAGTAACATGGCCTTTTGAACATGTAATACACCTTTAGGTTGACCAGTAGAACCAGATGTATAATGCAAGATAAGTCCATCATCTTCTTTCAACCATTCGATATCAAATGATTCACTAGCATGATGCAATTCTTTATTAAAATCTATATATTGTTCATCTACATCCTCATCAACGACTATAATCGTCTCAAGATGTGGTAATTTCTCCTTAGGAATTCGATTAACTAAACTGTTTGTCGTAATAATAACTTTTGCCTCACTATTATCTAACCTATCCGTCACTGCTTTTTCCATAAAGGCTTCAAATAGAGGTCCCACGATAGCACCTATCTTTAAAATACCAAGAAAGGCAAAATAGAGTTCAGGTGTTCTAGGCATAAAGATAAACACACGATCCCCTTTTTGAACATTTGCTTTATCAACTAATACATTTGCAGCTTTATTTGATAATACTTTTAATTCTTCAAACGTATATTGTTCTTTACGCTTTTCATCTCTATAGTTAAGTGCAATTTTTTCACCTTTGCCATTATCGACATGGCGATCTATGCACTCATAAGCCATATTAATTTTTCCAGTTTCATTCCATGAGAAAGCTTTTTTCACTTCGTCCCAATCAAAGTCTTGATAAGTTTTTTCATAATCTTGTAAATTATAATTACCTTTCTCGCTTTCAAACACTTCTACTTTCATTGTAAACTCCCCCTTGTTTAATGAAATCGCTTTCTTTAAAAAGTATTATACATTAATTTTTGTGTTATTCAAAATTTTTAGATAATTATTACAATTTAATTTGTTTATTTCTCTAAATAAATATAAAATAACTATAATAGTAGTTCGTATTGGGAGTGAGATAAATGAAACATATCAAAACGCATGTAACCAAGCACCTTACAATAAAAGATAAACATTTCACAATTGAAGGGCCTGTTTCATACCAATATTTGAAAACGCTTTCTTTCGACGAATCATTAAATGCCTTTAGACCTGCAAATGACCAGTTTGAAGCTTTACTTGAAATAACTCAATTGCCAGAGGGACGCATTTATATAGCTCGAGAAGATAAGCATATTATCGGTTATGTCACCTATCACTATCCTGACGACTTTGAAAGATGGGCTGAAGGTCAATTGCCTTATTTATTAGAGTTAGGTGCAATAGAAGTACAACGTAATTATAGACAATTTCATCTTGGTGGCGAACTTATTGCGTTAAGTCTCACTCAAGATGAATTTGAAGATTACATTGTTTTAACTACTGAGTACTACTGGCATTGGGATTTAAAAACTGCAAAGCTTGATGTTTTTGAATATAAGAAAATGATGCAAAAGTTAATGTCTAAAGGTGGCTTAGAAGTATTTGCTACAGATGATCCAGAAATCACAAGTCATCCAGCTAATTGTCTAATGGCAAGAATTGGGAAAAGGATATCATTAGACCAACAACAATCTTTTGATGATTTACGTTACAAAAATCGATTTTTATTTTAGCCATTTCTGCTATAACTTTAAGGGGTATGATATTTATGCAAAAAAATTTAAAAACGGGGTATGTATACTCAGATGAACTATTGAAATATCGTTTCAATGATAATCATCCTTTTAATCAAATGCGATTAAAATTAACGACAGAATTACTCCAAATGATGAACTTATTAAATGATGAGCAGATTATCCAACCTAGAATAGCAAATGAAGACGAACTTGCTTTAATTCATAAATATGATTATATCCAAGCAATTAAACACGCTTCACATGGTATTTTAAGCACATCTGAAGCTCAAAAATATGGTTTAAATACTGATGATACATTTCAATTTCGGCATATGCATAGACATAGTGCGCGCATTGTAGGTGGTGCGCTAAATTTAGCAGATGAAATAATGAATGGAAATTTACAAAATGGATGTCACTTAGGCGGTGGCTTGCACCATAGTCTTCCTGGACGCGCGAATGGATTTTGTATTTATAATGACGTGGCTATAACTGCGAAATACCTTGCTTCAAAATATCAACAACGGGTGATGGTAATTGATACCGATGCACATCATGGTGACGGTACACAATGGAGTCTTTATACAGATAACACGATAATGTGTTATTCCATTCATGAGACAGGTAAATTTTTATTTCCAGGATCAGGGCATTACACGGAGCGTGGTGAGGATTTAGGATATGGATATACAGTAAATTTGCCTTTAGAGCCTTATACAGAACATGATAACTATTTAAAGGTATTTGAAGAATCCGTAACAAGTGTGATTCAAGCATATAAACCTGACATCCTACTTAGTGTGCATGGCGTTGATATTCATTATTTAGATCCATTAACACATATGAGTTGTTCATTAGAAACTTTATATGAAATACCATATATCATTAATAAACTAGCTCAACTATATACTAAAGGAAAAGTACTAATGTTTGGTGGTGGCGGTTATAATATTTGGCAAGTGGTACCTCGAGCGTGGAGTCATATATTTTTAACTTTAATGAATGAACCTATCCAAGAAGGCCCCTTGCCCGAACTGTGGATAACAAAATGGCGAAACTATTCACCTGTTAAATTACCCAAGCACTGGACAGAGGATTATCGTGACTATGTAACGATCCCAAGAACACAAGCAATCTCTGAAAAAAATAATGAACGTGCGAATAGAATTATTCATTGGTATACAAATTAAAATAAAGGAGTAGGGAGTGGGACAGAATTC
>NZ_JAESLA010000052.1:35470-50301 GCF_017892405.1 Staphylococcus sp. GDY8P85P
ATTTCTTAGTGAAATTCTCTTTGTAGGAGCCCCCGCCCGCAAGGGTGACTAGAACTGAGAAAAGCTTGATTAAAGCGCCTTCTCAGTTCAGTCAGCTACTGCGAATTTGCAAAATAGGTCTATTATATTATTTATGTCCCAGCCTCTACTCCCTATCTATTAACGCGTAAATTTTCTCATTGAAACACTTGCAGTTAGGACCTCCCCCACAAAGATGAAGTGTATCTTATTCTTATTTCAAATGCTTAACATCAATCTTTCGTAGTTCCTCTGTACTCAATGCAGTGTGGCAATATTACATTTGGTTCTTCAATTTCTTCTTCATTCATATATTTAGTTAATAAACGCATGCCAACAGCGCCGATATCATATAGTGGTTGAATCACACTCGATAATTTTGGTCTCACCATTTCTACTAATCGAGTATTATTAAAGCTGACAATTTGTAAGTCTTCTGGAACGCGTATGCCTGCATCTAGTGCGCTATGCATGATACCAATCGCTTGTTCATCACTAATTGATAATATAGCATCAGGTAGATGATCTTTTAAATCTTCAAATACCTTAATACCATCTTTATAACTTTCAGAACCTGAGAATTGTACTGTATCATTTAATTTTAGTTGGTGACGATCTAACACTTCTCTAAGACCAATTAGCACATCTTCTTGTGCTTTTTTAGAATAATCACCACTCACTAATGCAAACTCTTTAGCGCCTGATTGGATGAGTTGTTCGGTAATCTCCATTGCTGCCGTTTTAAAATCAATATTAACAGAAGCGATGTTATCATCTTTTCCGTTAGTACCTGATACTACAACTGGAACAGATGATTGATTTATTAAATCTTTGATCTCATTCGAAATTGTGCCACCTAAGAAGATAATACCATCTACTTGCTTACTTAATAAGTTATTAAAAATTTCTTTTTCTTTCTCAGAATCATTATCTGAGTTCGAAATAATAGAATGATATTTATACATTGTCGCTATATCCTCAATACCACGAGCTAATTGAGAATAATAGATGTTAGAAATATCAGGGATAATAACGCCTACTGTTGTTGTTCGTTTACTAGCTAGTCCTCTTGCAACAGCGTTTGGTCGATAATTTAATCTTTTAATTACTTCATTAACTTTTTTTCTTGTTTCAGGTTTAACGTTTTGATTACCATTCACTACTCGTGAAACGGTTGCCATAGATACTCGGGCCTCTCTAGCAACATCATATATAGTTACTGTCATAATTTCCTCCTTGTAAGCGTTTTAATTGTTATTATAACGTGTTTTCATTTCATTTTCAAAGTTTACCACAAAATCGCTTTCATTCAAACCTATTGCTAATATTTTCACATTTATGTCATATTTTATATTATTTTTATCATAAAAGCGTAATTTAACATAATATATATTTGAAATGAAATTCATTCAATGGTCGTAGATTTTATCAATAATTGCAATTTAAAAAGCTATTCATGATTACTAGAAAAAGGTATTATAAAACATACTCTTAATTCAGTAAAATGAATAGCTCATTTCATTTATATATTTAGGCGATTAATTTATTATTTTAATTTTTTTGAATTATACAATTCTGCTAATGGTTTTAATTCATTGTAAAATTGATTAAATTCATTTAAATCCATTTGTTGGCCACTATCACTTAATGCGACAGATGGGTCTGGATGCACTTCTGCCATTACGCCATCAGCACCAACAGCTAACGCAGCTTTAGCAGTTGGTAACATAATGTCCTTACGTCCTGTGCTATGCGTTACATCTACCATTACAGGTAAGTGTGTGCCTTGTTTTAAAATAGGCACTGCAGAAATATCTAGCGTATTTCTTGTTGCTTTTTCGTAAGTACGGATACCACGCTCACAAAGGATAATATTTTTATTGCCTTGAGAAGCAATATACTCAGCAGCGAAAGTAAATTCTTCAATTGTAGCCGATAAGCCTCGTTTTAAGAGGATAGGTTTGTTCGTTCTTCCAGCTTCTTTTAATAATTCAAAGTTTTGCATGTTTCGAGCACCAATTTGGAACACATCTAAGTATTCATCGGCAATTTCGAAATCAGCAGGATTTACAATTTCACTGACAACATTAAGACCAAATTTATCTTTTACATTTTTTAAAATTTTAAGCCCTTCAACACCTAGTCCTTGGAAATCATATGGTGATGTACGAGGTTTGAATGCGCCACCGCGAATGAATTTTTCTCCTTTTGCTTGTAAATCTTTTGCGACCGCATCAACTTGTTCTTGTGATTCAACAGAGCAAGGTCCAAATACAAATGATTTATTGCCATCACCAATAACGCCACCATTGTCAAACTGAACAATCGTATCTTCTGGTTTTAATTTACGAGACACATATAAATGTTTTTCATTCTCAGATTTTTGTAAATCAGTAGAAGCTTTAAAAATTTCTTTAAATAATTGCTTTATTACATTATCATTAAAAGGTCCTTGATTACGATCCATTAACTCATTAATCATTTCTTTTTCGCGTTGTGGATCATAAACCTTTGTACCCTGTTTAATTTTCTCTTCACCTATTTTTTGTGCTAATTCTCCACGCTTAGATAATAAATCTAAAATTTGATTATTAATCGAAACAATCTCTTCTCTGTATTGCTCTAATTTAGTTGACATTACTACTCACCTCAATAAAAGTTACTTGTATAATTATATCACTTTAAAGCGATAAAATAATATTAGTTAGATAATATTCTAACAATTAAAAAATAATAGTTCAACCGTTCTAGTTCATAAATTATCTAAAATTTATGAATTGTCTAATTATTATATCAAATTTGATATTCACTTTTTATAAAAATAAGAAAAAGGAGCGAATCAAAAATCTAATTTAATTAACAGATTTCTGAATCCACTCCATTTAGTGATTAAAACCTCACTTTAAATAAAAGCATTAGCTTTATTAATCATTAAAGGTACGTTTATCGATTTTACTTTTTGCTTTTTCAGTTCTTTGTTGTTGCTTAGGTGTTTTATTTTTAGCTTTTGTTGCATTTTGCTTTTTCTTAGTATTGCCTTTTGCTTTTTCATTAGCTGATTTAGTATCGTGTGTAATGACACCATTTTCAAATTTAGCAGATGCATGTGCTTGATTATTTTTAACTTGATCTTCAGCTTTATTAATTTCTTTTTTTGTAACTAAATTAGGGACCTTTTTATCGCCTGATGATTTAGCAATTGCCGGTTCTTCTAATAACGTTTTTGTTTTACGCGCAACATTTGCATCATTATCTATTTTATTTTTCTTTGTACGTGCTGCAGATGCTATATTTTTTGCATTCACATGTTGATGATTGCTCGTTTCACCACTAGTTGAAGGATCAGATAAATTATGTTTAGATGATTCAACTTTAACTGCATTTTGTTGCGCTGCTAATTCAGTTGCACTAACCTCTTTAGATTGTTGTTCTTTTTCAGTCTCTTTCTTAGCTTCTTGAATTTCTTGTGCTTGTGGTGATTGATCCGCTAAGTTATCTGATGTTTCTGCTTTAATCGCATTTTGTTGCGCGACAATTTCTTCTGCACTATTGCCTTCATTGTTTCTTAAATGTTCATTATCATCAGCTTTAGCTTCTTGAATTTCTTGCGCTTGTGGTGATTGATCCGCTAAATTATCTGACGTTTCCGCTTTGATCGCATTTTGTTGCGCTGCTAATTCTGTTGCAGTAATATCTTTTGTATCTTGCTCTTTAAGTGCTTCAGCCTTAGCTTCTTGGATTTTTTGCGCTTGTGGTGATTGATCCGCTAAATTATCTGACGTTTCCTTTTTGATTGCATTTTGTTGTGCAACAAGTGCTTCTTTACTAACTTCTGAATGGTCTTTATTTCTAAAGTCTTCAATTTTTTGTTTTACATTTTCAATATTATTCTCAGTTTGTTGCTTAATATTTTGATAACGATGTCTTAATTCTTGTTCTTTATTTTTTGCGCTATCAATTTTTTCTTCGGCTTTATTTTTATAAAAGAGTCCAACCGCTGAACCAATTAAAGCACCTGTAATAAAACTAATCACAAAGTCTTTGCGTGATGGATGAGAACTGTATTTGTTGTGACTATATTGAGAACTAGTAACATCCTCTCCATTAGTCTTTTGATTTGCACCTTGACCATGTAAGTCTTTACCAGAATTATTTGTGACAAATGCATCTCTATTATAATGCTCTGTATTTAAACCTTGTCTAGACTTACCATCTTTTTGATTTGGGCCATTATCATGTAAATCATGGCCATGATTATTTTTTTCAAAGTCATCTCTATTGTAATGTTTAGTCGCATTTGATTGTGCTGCACTATCTTGTTGATTTGCACCTTGTCCGTGTAAATCATTTCCAGAATTTGTCGTTACAAATGCGTCACGATTATATTTCTTACTCATATTAGCTCCTCCTATAAGAAAAGCACTTAAATAAGTAAAAACCTCATTTAAGTGCATTTGATTGAATCATATTAAAAGTTTTTCTCAACGTTAGTAGTGTAATTTTCGTTTGCATGATTTGCATCATTACCTACAGATGTGTTTCTGTAGTTTGCACTTCCTCTACGGTAGTGTCTATTTTGCCATTTGTCAGCAATTTCCATTGCAACATTAGACCATTGAACTACTTGAGAAATTTTATCTTCATTTTGAGAAATATTATGTGTAATTGAGTTAGTTACACGATCAACTGAACCATTTAAATTTTGTACTGAATCGCCGATACCTTTAACACCATCGACAACAGAATTTAAGCGTTCAACTTTGCCTTGAATATCTTCAGTTAAGCGGTTAGCTTTGTGAAGTAAATCAGTTGTTTCACGTGTAATACCTTGAACTTGTCCTTCAACACCATCAAGTGTTTTAGCAACGTGATCTAAATTCTTTTTAACTGAAATTAAAACGACAACGATTCCAATACATAATACTAAGAATGCAATCGCGGCGATAATTCCAGCAATTGGTAAAATCCAATCCATTAAAAACGCCTCCTAAATACCATTTACTTTTAAATAAAAGCTATTAATTATTAATACCCAACATAATTATATATAAACATATTAAAATTCATTTGTCATGCCGACATGTTCTTCATAAGCACATTGTAACTTTTGAATGTCACCAGCGCCCATAAATAAGATAACAGCATTATCAAATTGTTCTAATACGTCAATATTATTTTCATCGATTAGCGCAGATCCGTCAATACGATTTATTAAATCTTGAATTGTTAAATCACCTGTATTTTCACGAATTGAACCAAATATTTCACATAAATAAACATGATCCGCTTTGCTTAGTGATGCTGCAAATTCTTCTAAGAAAGCTTGTGTTCTTGAAAATGTGTGAGGTTGGAAAACTGCCACAATATCTTTATTTGGATATTTTTTACGTGCTGTTTCAATTGTAGCACTTATTTCTCTTGGGTGGTGAGCGTAATCGTCTACTAATACTTGATTAGCAACATTTGTTTCATTAAAGCGACGTTTTACACCACCAAATGTTTCCAATGCTTCTTTAATATTCTTGACGTCCATCTTTTCAAGGTAACTAATCGCGATAACTGCTAATGCATTTTGGATATTATGATCTCCGTATTGTGGTGATAAAAATTGATCATAATATTCACCATTAACGTAAACATCAAATTGTGTACCTTTATCAGTTATTTGAATATTATCGGCATATATATCATCATTTTTGTTTAAACCATAATAATAAATTGGTACGTCCGCTTCAAGTTGTCTTAAATGTTCGTCATCACCCCAAGCAATAATCGCTTTTTTAACATTATGTGCCATACTTTGGAAAGCACTTGCAACATCTTCAATGTCTTTAAAATAATCAGGGTGGTCGAAATCAATATTAGTCATAATGGCATAGTCTGGATGGTAACTTAAGAAATGACGACGGTACTCACACGCTTCAAATGCAAAATAGTCACTTGCAGGTAATCCCATACCAGTACCATCGCCAATTAAGAATGATGTTTTTTTATCACCATTCATAACATGAGACAGTAAACCAGTTGTTGACGTTTTTCCGTGTGCACCTGTAACTGCAACAGATGTGTATTGATCAATCACATGACCCAAGAAATCATGATAACGTATCACGTCTAATTTTAAATCATGCGCTTTAACAATTTCTTCATGAGTATCTGGAAACGCATTACCTTGAATGACTACCATACCTTCTTTAATGTTGTCACTGTTGAATGGTAGTATTTTAATTCCTTTATTTTTTAATGCTACTTCTGTGAATACATATTTTTCTATGTCAGATCCTTGCACCTCATGTCCTAAATCATGCATGATTTGTGCTAATGAACTCATTCCTGCGCCTTTAATACCAACAAAATGATAATGCGTCATATACATAAAACTCCTTTAAATTAATCTTTCTTTAAATCTGCTTCAGTAATAAATACATCTCTAGGTTTAGAACCGTTTGCACCAGAAATATAATCTAACTGTTCAAGTTGGTCTACGATTCGTGCAGCACGGTTATAACCAATTTGGAAGTGTCTTTGAATTAATGAAGTGGAAATATGTCCTTCTTTAACCATAAATTCACACACATCATCGAATAATTCGTCTTGAGCTTGTGTTTGGTTCTTTTTAAGTAATTCCTTCTCCTCGAACAAATAGTTCGGTTCTCTTTGTTCTTTAATGAAATCAACTACATCATCAATCTCATCATCTGAAACGAATGTACCTTGAACACGAATTGGTTTATTCATTCCACTACCTAAGTAAAGCATATCGCCATAGCCTAACAAGCGTTCCGCACCACCACTGTCTAAAATGGTTCTTGAGTCAACGCTTGAAGATACCATAAATGCAATACGTGTAGGTATATTGGCTTTAATTAAGCCAGTTATAACATTGACAGATGGTCGTTGTGTTGCAACCAACATATGAATGCCACATGCACGCGCCTTTTGTGCTATTCGAGCAATTGATTGTTCTACCTCTTGCGGTGCCATCATCATTAAATCTGCTAACTCATCAATAACAATAACAATTTTTGGCATTCTTTGCTCATACGGTGCTTTTTTGTTGAAAGCAGTAATATTTCTTACATGGAATTGCGCAAATAATTTGTAACGTTTTTCCATTTCGTCAACGGCCCATTTTAAACTTTGAGTTGCTGCCTTAACATCAGTAATAACCGGTGAAACTAAATGCGGTAAATCGTTGTATGGTGCAAGTTCAACCATCTTAGGATCAATTAGTAATAACCTTAATTCTTCTGGATGATTTTTATAAAGTAATGACATTAAGATACTATTGATACAGACTGATTTACCTGATCCAGTTGCACCCGCAATAAGGGCGTGTGGTGTCTTAGCAATATCCATTAACAATGGTTCATTGTTAATTCTATTACCCATAGCTACGGTTAATTTAGACTCAGCATTTTTAAATTTTGGACTTTCTAAAATAGATTTTAAGTTAACTTTCGTAGGATTTAAGTTTGGTACTTCAATACCTACTAAACTTGTTCCAGGAATTGGTGCTTCAATTCGAATATCTTTCGCAGCCAACGCCATTTTAATATCATCCTGTAAAGCTGTAATACGTGAAACTTTGACACCCTTCTCTACTGCCAATTCAAACCGAGTTACACTTGGTCCTTCAGTTACATGTTGCACTTCAGCCGGTACATTAAAATAATAAAAGGCATCATTTAGCTCTTGTTTCTTCTCTTCAATCCATGCCTCATCGATTTCATGTGCTTCATGATCTTCTAATAAATCAAGACTTGGTAGTTTAATATTGGGACCTCTTCTAATTGTACCTTTAGCATTATAATCTTCTTTTTGATGGTGGTTTGAAGATACAATAGTTTGATTGTCTGCTGAAACGGTTGGATTCACTTCTTGATGATTGTTCATATCATGATTTGAATGTACAGCTTGGTTAGATTGTTCTTCACTGTCTGTATCAGTATTTTGGCTGTTTTCGAGAGGTTCTTCTACTAGGTTATCGTCATCTCTGTTTATGTCATTATTTAAATTTTTATCTTGTTCATCCGAATGATTGATATGATAGTTTGAATGCGTAGACTTTGTTTGAGATTCAGATAATGTATTTTCATTGTCACGAGATTCATTTGTTTGATGGTTGACTTCTGATTCACGCTTTTTAGTTTGAACATGTTGTTTTGTCTCAGGCTTTAATTCGGGCACATTCACTTTATTTTTCGATACAGATTCTTTTTTTGCATCCATCATTCTTTTTTTATCAGAAGGTGTCATAACTACATTAAACGGTTTACTTCCTGGCGTGATAGACATTTTTTCAGGTACTTTTTTAGCTTCCTTATGTGTTACTTCTGATTTATCGTCGCCATTGTTAATGTGTTCATCTTCCACACCTTGTACTGATTCATCTGTATCTTTAACTGCAAATGAATCATCCATTTTATTAGAAGGTTCATTATGTGTTTTCGTTGACTGTGATACATTTTGGCCCTCTATATTTGTATTTTGAGAGACTCCATTCGTTTCGTCATCTTCTTTAGTGGCATATTCCACTTCAGACGTTACAGCATTTTTAATTGCATGATTCACATTTTCAGTTGATACATCTTCATCATCTTCTATGGCAGATGTTTCATCTGATAAAGATTCATTTTCGGACATACTGTCAGTGTGTGACTCCACGTCATCTATTTCTCTAAATTGTGCATCATCAACAGTTCCATTATGGTTGTCGTCATGAATGTTTTCACTTAAACTATCTGAATCATCATTATTAGATTGTAATTGTACCGCTTCTTCATCTGCTATTTCGTGATGGTAAATTGATTCTTTTGTAGATTCGTCAATCGCTTCATTAGAATGACGTTGTGCCTCATCATGATTAACATTTGATAATTGATCATTTGGAACATCTTTAACTTGTACATCATCTTGGTTAACTTCTTGCACACTTGAAACTTGGTTTAAATCAATCTCTTCATAATTATAAGGTGCATTTGTCTCTTCGATATACTCTTGTTGTTCAATATTATGGTCTATGTCACTATCATCTTTCGATTGAGCGTTAGATGTCTCATGATGCGCAACGTCTTCTGCTTGTGCTTGGCTCTCAACATGGTCATTGTTGTTTTTGTACTCATCATTTACATCCTCTGTTACATCACTATGTAAATGGTCAGAGTGGTTTAATGAACTTTCGCCAATATATTGTTCAGCTTGCTTAGCATACATTTCATCAATAGCCCTTTGAATACTATCTTCTTCATCAGTCTGTTGACGCTTGTTTTGCAATGCTTGTTTAAATTTACGTTTTTGTTGAACTTTACGCTCTCTTTCTTTTCTAATCTCCTCTACGATTTGAGAAGCATAAATATTTTCTATATTTACCGTGTTATCACGTTTTGAATAGTTTGGCGTACGTTCATAGTGATTAGAAGTATCAACATTTCCTTCAACGACTGATTGTTGTTCACTGTTAACTGGTGCATTCTCTTGTGAAATTGAATGTTCACCATCAAATTTTTGTCTGCCATCTTTTTCATTTTTACTTTCATGCGGAACGTGTTCTACCGTGCTCGAATGATGCTTGGTTTTAGACTCACTTGTATCTGTGTCATCTTTCACTGGTGGTATAACACCGTTTTCAATAGGTCTACGCTTTTTAGTTCCGAAAATAGCTGATGGTACTTCTGAAGTTTTAAAACTTGAACGGTGATATGTAGGTTCAGAACTCAAATGATAATTCGATTTGAATCTTTCTGATTGTAATTTCATCCTAGATTGATTTGAATTAGCGCTTCTGTAATTAGCATTATTCGTTCTAGAATGTGTATTTTGACGTTTGTTAAAACGTTGAGATGTACTAGTATTATGAGTTCTACTTGATGTTTGAGAAGTTCTTGACTTAATAGAAGGCATACCAGAATCATCTTGACTCACATGTTTTCTTCTACGATGTCTTCTTGCGTTTTCAGCACGATCA
Organism: Staphylococcus sp. GDY8P85P; assembly: GCF_017892405.1. Taxonomy (NCBI): domain Bacteria; kingdom Bacillati; phylum Bacillota; class Bacilli; order Caryophanales; family Staphylococcaceae; genus Staphylococcus; species Staphylococcus sp. GDY8P85P. Next base: position 45,456 of record NZ_JAESLA010000052.1, read on the forward strand.
TCATCTGAGTAACTATTCATGTGACCCGTATAGTCATCATATTCATATGAACCGTATTGATTATCTTTCAATGTTGAATGGTTCTCTTTATCATCATTACTTTCGCGATAAGTTGCTTCTTCATACGTTTCATCTCGACCCACATCGATTGGGAATCGAAACTTACCTTTTGGACGATCGTAAATATCATTATTTTCAGGAAGTAATGAATCATCTTTGCTTTGAGTTAGATCGCCATTGCGACGTTTACTTTTGCGTCTAAGCAATTCATCATCAGAATTGTCTTTGTTACTAAATAAATCATCAAACCAACTCATACATTCACTTCCTTCCTTTATTCATCAAAAAATGCTTGACCGACTTTATAGTCATCACTTAAAACCATAATACCTTTTTCTTGAGGTGCATTAGGTAAATTTAATTCTCTCATTGAGCAAACCATACCGCTTGAAGCAACACCACGTAATTCAGCATCTTTGATAACCATTCCACTTGGCATTACGGCACCAACTTTAGCAACAACCACTTTTTGTCCAGCTTCTACATTTGGCGCACCACAAACGATTTGTAAATGGTCATTACCGACATCTATTTTTAAAATACTTAATTTATCCGCATCTGGATGCTTATCTTTAGTTTCAACATAACCAACTACAAATTTAGGAGATAAATCTGCATTTAGTTGATACGTTAATCCAGATTCATTAATAGCTTTTTGTAATGCATCTACAAGCTCAGAAGTTAATTTAATATGTCCATTACCGTTGATTTGATGATAATTTGAAAACTTAAATAGATTGAAGCCAACAATCGTTCCTTCTTTACTAATTTCAACAACATCTCCGGATTTTTTATATTCAAACGGTCCATCTGTAGGTTCAATTTGTAGAAAAGCTACATCCCCTACGCCTTCTTTATTGTAAAATAAATTCATTTTAAATCTCCTCTATATCAATTATTTCTTATTATTAAATTTTTTACGATTTGCTTCCAATCGTTGTATCACATTGGGGTCTCTTTTTTGTTTGTTATTTTTCCCCAAAATGAAGATAGGTTCGAAGTGACCTTTTTCATAACCAAATGATAATGAAGTAATAGGGACTAATCCTTTAGTAAAGAATTCCATAGTTAAATGTGCCATTACATCATAACCAGTTTTATTTCGAATATCAGCAATAATTAAGACATCTTGATGTGGTACAGCTACTAACATTTCACCTTCACATTGTTGATAGATATCATCTAAAAATTTGGTATTTAAAACACGACTGGCATCATAGCCATCGTTAGAGTTTACAAAATAAAAAATATTTCCTTTAACTTCATCTGTTTTATATTGATTATTAAGTTTACGTATATTGAATAATGACATTTCCTTAACTTGTTGTTCAGTCAATCCAAGTGATTCAAGCATACTTTCGTCAATTAAGCGATAAGATTTACCTAAATCGAGTGCATAATAGATATTTGTTTCTGCTGTATGCTTTTCAATTATAAATGGATGACCATCCTTTGTTTTTTTATCAAAGCTTGTAGCACGAATGACAGGCATAATCTGAATGTCATTCATTTTCTCAATACTTTGATCATCCATTTGAGCGATGGCTTCTTCAACATAATATACAATCTCATCTATAATTTTCTCTTTTTGGACTTCATATTTAGCGACAATAGCGTTTAATTTGATTGTTACGCCTTTATGATTGTCTTGTCTATATATACGTAACGTTTCTTCTTCACGATCAAATTTAAAATCAACATTTAAATGCGCTAAACGTTGTTTCAATTTATCTCTTACTTGAAAAACATTCATGTTAACACTCCTATATTCGCACCTTATCCTATTTTACAATAAATTTGTGGTCAATTACAGAAAAAATCAATTGTACATTTCATTCTTAAAACCTTTTATATGCTTTATTTATTTATCAAACTGACTTAAAAATTCATCGATTTGTTCTATAGATTTGCGTTCTTTTCCAATGTAACTTCCTACTAATTCGTCATCTTTAAATACTAAAAAGCTTGGAATACCCATGATATCATGTTCTATGGCTAAATCTATAAATTGGTCTCTATCTATAGAAACAAAGTTAAAATCTTTATATTTCTCTTCCAATTGAGGTAAATCAGGTTCAATGACACGACAGTCAGGACACCAACCTGCCGTAAATTCAAATACGGTACGCTCTTTCTTAAGTGACTTGAATTGTGATTCAGATTCTAAATTAATCATTCTAATTGCTCCTTATTCTTGAAATTGTAATTTATTAATTTGCTCTTCAGTTAAGTTGAGTATAACTTGTTCTAGTAATTGTCGTGCTGAGAAATAATCTCTAATATCAAATACAGCATTAGTACTGTGAATGTATCTAGCACAAACACCAATTACAGCAGTTGGAATACCAATATTAGCTTTGTGAATTTCACCACCATCTGTGCCACCCGGTGAAATATAATATTGGTAATTTATATTATTTTCATCTGCTAATTTAAGTAGATAGTCTCTAAATTCAGGTTGTAAAATCATTGTACCGTCTTTAATTCGAATTAAAGTCCCTTCACCTAATTCACCTGATAATTGATTTGCACCTTTAATATCATTTGCTGGAGAACAATCCACTACAAGTGCAACATCGGGTTGAATGAGTTCAGCTGCTGCTTTAGCACCACGTAAGCCTACTTCTTCTTGAACATTAGCGCCAACGTATAAATCAACATCCAAATCGACATTCTTCAACAATTCTAATATTTCGATCGCAATGACACAACCATATCGATTATCCCATGCTTTCGCGCTATATCGATGTTCAGTTAATTGCGTTAATTCAGTATTCGGAACAATCGTATCTCCTATTTCTATCCCCATCTGTCTTACTTCGTCATCAGAACTTGCACCGATATCTAGCATCAAATCTTTTATTTCTGGCACCGCTTCGTTGCCTGTTCTAAAATGTTTCGGAATATTAGAGACAATCCCTACTATAATGTCGCCTTTTCTATTTTTTACTTGAAGACGTTGACCTTGCCAAATATCGTTTGCTACACCACCAAGATTGGTAAACTGTAGCATGCCATTCGAAGTAATGTTTGTAATCATGAACCCTATTTCATCCATATGCGCAGCAATCATTACCTTTTTAGCATTAGCTTTTTTAGATTTTTTAACGCCATAGAAACCACCCATACGATTTACGATAAACTCATCAACATATGGTGACATTTCTTTTTTCATATAATTTCGTACATCCTCTTCAAAACCTGGTGCACCATGTAATTCAGTTAATGCCTTAATTCGTTCTAATGTTTTATGCTTATCCATCTTAACTAACACACTCCTTAAATGTATTATATCATTTTGAATATGGTACACTAATGATAAGAACTATTAATAGAGAGGTAGAGATTATGACACGTCAAACTTACAAATACATCTCAATTTCAGTTGCTCTAGTTACAGGTATAGCCACTGTCTTTTTTATTTATTTCCTAAAAGAAAAGAATAAAATGCAAAATCCTGATAAAGTATTGAATGAAGCCAAATCTTACTTTATGAATATCACTGGATCGTTTATTCTTCATGAGCCTTATGTAGATGACAATCTATATCCAAATCGTTTCATTTTTCAAGGCGGTATTACGCAAGTTAAGAATAATCAAAAGATGGAATATATCTTTTATGCAGATGCAAAATCTGGTGAAATTTTAAATATTATTGAATTGTAATAACTGAACAAAAATAGGGAGCTGGACTGAATTACTATAAATTCTTAGTCCGGCTCCCTATTGTAATCGTTCATAAAAAATGGATAACAAAGTTACCAAATCGTTTTATATCACTTTCTTTATCGTTTAATTGATTGCTTAATCGTCTTTCCATCTGACTCATATTGCGTCGCGAAATAAACATTATCATGATAATATAAGAACCAATAATCATGATAAATAAAGTATGGTATTAATCTTTCTTTTTCTCGAATAGACGTCATTGGGTAATCATCATATGCCATAACCCAAAGTGGATTAGTATGTGCATTTGTAGGTAATATATCAGACATGTGAACTGCACGCTCACCTTCACTCTCAATTGTAATAATTGATTGTCCATAACTATGACCACCAACATGCTTCATATGAATCCCTGGATAAATTTCAATTAATTCATCAAAAAGTATCATTTTATCTTCATATGTACCTCTATTGATTCCCCAATAGGTTGCTTTACTACGAATGTTTGGACTTATAAATTCATGCCACTCGTCTTGTTGCACATAGTGAATTGCATTTGGAAAAATAGAATTGCCCTCAGTATCCGTTAACCCTGTCGCATGATCAAAATGCATATGTGACATTAATACAATATCGATATCTTCCACAGTCAAATTTAATTTTTCTAAATCAAATTGAATATGACTTTCATATTCGACACCATAATTTTTAAGTTGTTTGTCTGTTAATTTATGATTTGCAATTCCAGCATCGATGATAATGTTCTTATCGCCAGTCTGAATTAAAATTGGATATGTTAAGTTAGGAACTTGATTTCTGTCATTCACATCATACTTTTTCGTCCACAGCGGTTTAGGTACAACGCCAAAGATAGCACCACCATCCATTTTCGTCATACCGCCATTTAAATAAGTGATATTAAATGCACCTAACTTCATATTAAACACCTTCCATCTTTTTATTTATCAAGTATTTCAATATATGAAATAATCTTACATTACAATATCCAATTTAAGAATATATAAACAGAAAAGAGCAGAACAGAATTCTTGGCGAATTCAATGTTCCACTCTTAAAATGACATTTCAAACTATAACGGCTCTATAATAAATTGGAC
>NZ_JAESLA010000053.1:0-16924 GCF_017892405.1 Staphylococcus sp. GDY8P85P
AAATTGAACGGTTTAGTTAAGTAATGATTATTTTAATGATAAGTAATTGACTAATCGTAGGAAAAGGGAGCGGGACAGAATTCTTTTGAATTCGTCGTCCCACCCCCGCAAGGATGACTACAACTGAGAAAAGCTTGATTTAAGCGTCTTCTCAGTTCAGTCAGCTACTGCGAATTTGCTAAATAGCATGATTATATTATTTATGTCCCAGACTGCTCAAATGCTAACAATTAGTCAGCATAAATTTCATCTAAAGGTTTAACAATAATTTGGTTAATTTCTTGGAATACTTGGCTCATTTTTTGCTCAGCTTGCATTAATTCAGAAATATTTTCATCTTTTTCAATAGCTTGAGCTTGTTCTTGAGCTTTTGCTAAATCTTCTTCAGGAATTTCTTCACCTTGCATTTGTTTTTGTTGGAAACTTAATTGTGTTTCACGGAATTCATCAAATAATTTTTTTGATTCTTCGTTATCTTTAACTTTAGAAAAAGCGTCTTTAATAGCTTTATACTCATCGCTATCTCTTAATGCTTGTTCTAGTTGATTTGCATAATCATATAAATTTACTGCCATATCTGTTTGCACTCCTTAGTGTAAAGTAATTTTTGACAACTCTTAATAACCATAACATATTATTTATAGTTAGACAAAGATTGCGACTAAACCTTGGAAAAATCCAATGATACCACCTAAAATAAAACCTAATGACATAATCAGTTTTAACTCTTTATTCGCAATTTCAATGATTAATTTTTCAATGTAATCTAAATCGAATGTATTAATTTGATCTTCAACCATTTGGCGTAAATTAATTTTAGTCATAATGGTTGAAAGGTGATTTGATGCCTGTTTAATAATTAAATCAGTCATTGTACTTGCTACCCCAGCTTGAAGATGATCAATTAACGTTGGTGCTAAATTCTTTAATGGCATATCCACATTTTGATTTAATTGTAAATTCGTAGTAATTAAGTGCACGACTGACTCAGTAATATGAGTGAATTGCTCTTCCTTTACAACTTGGCCTAAAGGCTGAGATTTAAGTGTTTCATATTCATCTCGAATCACTTTATCAATAATCGCTTTAGCTTTTGGATGTCTGGTCAAACGTATTAATTCATGTTGAATTCGATCAGCAATACTTTCTTTAGTCATAAACATTTGTAATAACCCGACGATTTTACCTTTTTCAGTGAAGAAGGTATCTAACATGTCATAGATATCTCTCGCACCTTTATCTGATGAAAGATAATGACGTGCACGTTCTCTAATTAAATCACCCGCTTGTTCTAACTTCTCATCTGCCATGGTAATCACTTCTGCCGGCAATATTTCATTAATTGAGGTATCTTGTTTATCATAATAATACGAATTTAATTTATTTAGTACTACGCGATTCATCTTATTATTAATTAGATCATCTATATCAAAATTAAATTGTTGTGCAAACTTTCGTATAGTTGCATCATCTTTTCTTAAATTGGATAGTTGCTTACTTACTAAATCATTGATAGCATCACGCGTTTGAGGTTCGTTTAACTTATGCTTAATAACAGACTCCGTAATTAAATGTTCCTCTATCACTTGCCCTATTTTAGTAGCAATCTCTTCTCTTCTTTTTGGGATCAACCCTGGTGTAAAGGGTACACGCATTTTAAATAGATAGTATGGTTTAAAGGGATGAAATAACATCCTAATCGCAATAACGTTTGTTACGCCACCAATAACAGCCCCTACTACCACCATAAATAGGATAACTAAAAAAGCCTGCATCTTAATTTCTCCTTAAAATTATTGTTACAATATGATGATTATATCACTTTGTAATTGATGATTCCTTTAATTTACACTTCATTTAAATAGATTATGCATTACAGAAAGAAAATTAAAAACGAGCCATGATATCAATATCACAGGCTCGCCTTAAAATTAGCAATCAAATCAAACTCAAGTTAAATTTGAACTTGCTAGTTATTTTAGATTTATAAATAAAAATATTACTCGGAAGTGATTAAATCGATGAAGATTCTTCTATCACTTTCATACTGAATAATAATGATTTAACTATAATTAAACGTGCATTAGTTCTTCTTTCGCATTTCTATTGAAGTATGTTTCAGCTTCTCTTAATTTTGAAGTACCAAAGATTGGTTGTTTTTCAGAATTTAACACTCTATAGATATTACTTACTTTATTACTTTGTAAAATGAAGCCGTTACGCGTTTCAATTGTATTCCAATAAATATCACTTGTTGTTGAATGATTTGGATATGCACAATGATTACGAGAAATAGTTTGTACAATTTCCAAAGGATCACAACCAAATGTATTATTTAGTACATCTGAATCTCTAAATAATGCACAAATTGATACACATGTCGTCCAGTTCGGTAACACACGTTCTTTCTCAATTTGAACTAACGTTTTTTTTGAAAGGCCAATTGTTTGAGCCATTGTATCTTGCGTATAGCCCGCTTCAATACGAACCATTTTAAATTTTGTTTGAATTAAATCTGTGAAACTCTGTCTATCCATATTTTATTCTCTACCTTTCTAATAGGGGTTAATTTATCCGGACACAAGAAATTGCAATAATACACATTTCTTGAAACACAAATTACATCTTAATATATTTTCAATAAAATGAAAAGAGGAATTTTTGTTTTTGTAGACAATTTTATTAATGTCAAATTTATCAAAATAATTAAATTAATCGATTTTCGAACTTATTTGTCATATTCAACCGCATTTATATGGCAATTGAAGTCTATTACCCTATACATTTATAAAATACGATTTTATACAAGTCGATTTTCAATTGCATAAATGGCTGCTTGAGTACGATCAGTCACATTTAATTTATTAAAAATATGACTCACGTGTGTTTTAATCGTTTTTTCTGACACGAACAAAGTATTTGCGATTTCTTTATTTGTTTTACCTTTAACCATTTCTGCTAATACTTCTATTTCGCGTTTAGACAGCTTATTAGTGTTATGTGGTTTTGATGAAACTGTATCTAATACACTTTGAGCATCTGGATGAATAATACGTTTGTCATTCAATACGTCATGTATTGTTTCTATCAATTTTTGAGGTTCAACATCTTTCATTTCATATCCATCAGCTCCCTTATTAATTGCTGATATAACATGTTCATCATCCACATAACTCGTTAATACCAACACTTTAATATCTGGATAGTGTTGTTTCACATACTCTGTCACCTCAATACCATTCATTTCAGGCATAACCAAATCTAGTAGTATAATATCTGGTATATCATGTTCATTTAAATAATTAATTAGAGATTGACCATCTGCTAAACTAGCTAATACTTCTAAATCATTTACAGTTGATAATAGAAACTCAAGTCCTTGTCTTACAATATGATGGTCGTCAATTAGTATGACTGTTGCCACAATGATGACTCCTTTCACCTATTTATAAAGGGATACTGAATCGTAATGTTGTTCCTTTATTTAGCTTTGAATCAATTTTAAACTGCCCATTTAATGCATAGATACGTTGATTTATATTCCTTAAACCCTGTGATGATTTGTTGATTGCTTTATTCATATCGAAACCAACACCATCATCTTCAACAGAAATCATCAACCGCTCTTTTTCTTGTTTTAAAATAATATGTATTGCTTTGGTTTGAGCATGCTTTTTAGTATTGTTGATACATTCTTGTAAAATTCTATAAACGTGTTCTTCTAAGATGTTAGATAAGTCAATCAACCCATCAACATCGATAGTTACATTCATATTTAGAATTTGGGCATATTGCTTTAACGCGTGCACTAATCCATGCTCAAGCCCTACTGGTTTTAGTTGCCAAATTAATGAACGCATTTCATTAACAGCACTTTGACTTGTTTCTTCAATCGTCTTAAAGGCTTTTTTTGCCATTTCATCAGTTGTTATATCATGTGCTGCATGGGCTGTTAATTTCAAAGAAAATAATAGTTGGTTAACTGAGTCATGTAAATCTCTTGCTAAACGATTTCGCTCATTTATTCTAGCTGCCTCTTTTTCTTGATCCGTTAAATATATACGTTTAATGGCAGAACCTATTTGTAATGCTACAGATTCTAATAAAGCTAAATCCTCTTCACTATAATGTGTTGTATAAGGTGATGCAACATTAAGTAACCCATATTGTTCCGTTCCAGACCGTAATGGCACTGTTGCATGATGGGTCACACCTTCTGTTTCTGCTTTATATGTCTGATTCGCTATATTTATTCTAGAACAGTTAATAATATTAGATGCAGTTGTTAAACGACCATGATGGTATGCAGTTACGCACCAACAAGACCCTTCTTTCATATAACGACAATGATTTCTTTTTAATGCACCTGGAAGATCGACATCAGCAACGATTTCATGTTCTCCATCATCATCTATAAAGAATATCCATCCAGTCGTAAAGTTGCTTCCTTTGATTAAATAATTTAGAGCGCCATGCATCATGTCATATAATTCCGTTTCTTCATTGAGATATTCTGCTATCTCTTTTAATAATGCTAAACGTGTCGGTTTTTCCATCAAATCGCTCCAATTACTCAAATTTGCATTAGTATTATTATACAGTGAGATTTAAATTTTTAAAAATATAAAAATATTTAAGTTACATTTCGTTCTACGTAATGGTGATTTTCATATAAATATGTTTAAGTACATCAATAGCAACTGAAGATATGATATGATAAATGCGAATGCTATAGGAGGAAATTATGAAGTTTAAAATACCTGAGAATTATAATCAAAATACATTGAGAGAAATCTTTCAATCATTGAAATTACCTAAAAAAGATTTACATCAATTAAATATGTCAAAAGAAATAACGATTAATCATCAGCCCGCTAAATTAACAGACAAAGTGGTTACTGGTGATGACGTTTTTATCCCTACTCCTGAAGAAAAAAGTAATTATTTACCTAGTTATCGTTATGCACAAATTAGTTATGAAGATGATGATTTAGCTATTGTTATGAAACCTAAAGGTGTTAAGACACACCCGAATGATTTAAAAGAAAGTAATACGCTAATGAATCACGTTATTTACACCCTAGATAGTGATTATGTAGAACCTATCCATCGGTTAGACCAAGAAACAGTTGGTTTACTTATTGTGGCGAAGAACCCTTTGATGAAAAAAATTCTAGATCGTATGTTAGAAGAAAATGAAATTACTAGAATATATAAAGCGAATGTTAAATCTTTGTTACCTATTAAACCTCAAACGATTGATAGTCCTATAGGTAAAGATAAATTCCATCCTAATAAACGTCGAATTTCAAACACTGGTCAACGCGCAATTACACATATACTATCTTCTAAAATGATAAAAGAAGGCGTATGCCAATTAGATATTAAATTAGATACTGGTCGTACGCATCAAATTCGAGTTCATTTAGCCGAAATTGGTCACCCTGTAATTGGAGATCCTTTATATGGCGATTCAACATTACGTCAGTTAGAGCTTAATAGTCATAAAATTGAATTTAAACATCCATTAACTCAAGCACTCATCTCCGTTAGCCTAGATGATGAATAAAAAAATGAGAGTAACTGTCGATATCAGTCGACAGTTACTCCCTTATTTATTTTATGCGTTTTTATTAATGTGGATCTACCATATCTTCAGGTTTAATCCATTCTTTAAATTGTTCTTCTGTAACATGTCCAGATTGGATAGCAGATTCTTTTAAAGTTAATCCTTCTTTATGTGCTTTTTTAGCAATTTGAGCTGCTTTTTCATAACCAATATGCGGATTTAAAGCAGTTACTAACATTAATGATTGATTTAAATAATTATTAATATTTTCTTCAATTGGTTCAATGCCTACCGCACAGTTATCATTGAATGTTTGCATACCATCAGCTAGTAAATAGATTGACTGTAATGTGTTATGAAGTATCACTGGTTTAAATACATTCAGTTCAAAATTACCTTGTGAGCTTGCAATACCTACTGTTGTATCATTACCCATAACTTGAACTGCAACCATTGTAAGCATTTCGCATTGTGTCGGATTTACTTTACCAGGCATAATTGATGATCCTGGTTCATTTTCAGGAATTGAAATTTCTGCAAGTCCCGCTCTCGGACCAGACGCTAACCATCTAATATCATTTGCGATTTTCATCAAATCTGCTGCTAACGCTTTTAACGTACCATGTAATTGAACAACTTCATCATGAGATGTCAATGCATGGAATTTATTGTCAGATGATACAAAGTTATATCCAGTATTATCTGAGATAAATTTAGCAACCTTATTACCAAATTCTGGATGCGCATTAATACCTGTACCAACAGCAGTTCCACCGATAGCTAAGCTTAAGATATGTTTTTTTGATTCTGCTAGTAATTCTTCACATTTATCTAACATATAACGCCAGCCACTGATTTCTTGTCCTAATTTAATTGGTGTCGCATCTTGTAAATGTGTTCTACCAATCTTAATAATTGATTGATACTTATCCTCTTTTTCTTTAAAAGTATCACGAAGATGTTTTAAAGCGGGTTCAAGTTTTGTTTCCACTTCATGATATAACGCAACATGCATTGCTGTTGGGAATGTATCATTTGAACTTTGAGATTTATTCACATCATCATTAGGATGAATTGATTCGTCAATACCTTGCTCTTTTAAATATTTATTTGCTACAAAGCTAACAACTTCATTAACGTTCATATTACTTTGAGTACCGCTTCCTGTTTGCCAAACAACAAGTGGGAAATGTTCATCTAATTCCCCTTTTAAGATTAAATCACAAGCGTAAATGATGGCATCTTTTTTAGCATCACTTAATTTTCCTAATTCATGATTGGCTAATGCTGCACCTCTTTTTAATTGGGCAAATCCATAAACCACTTCAATTGGCATACGTTCTTTACCTACTGGAAAGTTTCGTTTACTTCTCTCCGTTTGAGCACCCCAATATTTATCTCCAGGTACTTCAATTTCTCCGAATGTATCGTGTTCAATTCTTACTGACATGCGAAAATCTCCCCTTATACAATTATTTAACCATAGTATAGCATTATTTAAATTAAAGGGGCAACGCATTATTAAAGCGGTTTCAACAAATTAAAGCTCAAATTAAAAAATAACGGTTAGAATATGGATGCATTATTCTAATCGTTATTTTTGATACACTATTCAATTGTTCTTCACCGAATTAACCTTATTCATGCTTGTTATAACCATATTTAACTTTAACTGCTTTAATAACTGCTAAAGCGCTTAAAATATATAACACCACACTAATGATCAATGTAAAAGGACTTAATTGAATTAGAAAGCCTATAAATCCCGTGAGTTGTGCATAAAAATCATTTAATGAATACATTAAAATACCAGTTATTAAAATACAACATAACACACTTATGAATACACCTGTTTGATTACTTTTGATGAAAGGTTGCGCACTTATATTTTCAATTAAACCGTTGGATAAGTTTAATTGCAATTTAATAATTTTAAACAATATAGGTAGATAAAGTGCACCAAATGCGATTGGGAATCCTTTAATTGAAAGTAAACTAATCAAAATAGTGGCAATCGTTAGTGGAAGCCAATATTTATGTAACATTTTACGCTCTCCTTATATTTAATGATTGAAATATATTTTACCATATTTCATAATGCATTAAATTGTATTCAGCCATTAAACTAGTAAAAATTTACATTTACTTAGTATGCTTGTTTCCTAAAAAAATAAACTCGAGACATCTTTAAAGGTCTCAAGTTTATATGAATCAAAAGTATTCGTTTTAAAGCTATCATCTATTCATGCGATTGATTTAATTTGTCCTCATCATTTTCTTCAGAAATTTGTTCCATCTCTTTGCCTAAGGTTTTTAAATCATCTAAATCTTGCACCATCGCATTTTCTTCTTCACGATAATTTAGTTCCGAATCTTTATTTTCAGTCATTTGTCAAACCTCACTTTTAAATTTAAGCAAATCTAGCAGTGAAATATTCTTTAACATCTTCAGGTAGACCTTCAGCAGCCGCTCTATCTAACACTACTGTTACCATTCTATGTGCTTTAAGATCAGAAGGTTCAAAGCTTGATTTACCATTTTCTTCATAAAGTTTTTTAACAACTTCACGTTTATTTGCACCAGTCACAACTAAAACAACTTCACGTGATTTTAATAAACCTTGTCTTACGTTTACATTTAAACTACCCGCTTCATCAATAGATGTAACTTGTAGAATTAATTTTCCTTTATTCTCTTTCGTCTTGATTTTATCATCAATTAAAGACTCCGCATCATCATCAAAATTAATTGGATAAATTTGGCTAGCAGGTACGCCTAACGCCTCATAATATGAACGATTATCATCATAATCCAAAATATTTATTTGACTAAAATCGACTGCATGATGATCAACATCTTTCTTTAGTTCATCTAATACTGGTGCGGCATCTTTAGTTAAATGAATGCCAGCAATCGTTGTAGGATTGTTATTAAATTGCTTTCTAATGATATCTGCTGTGTATTCAGCTACGTGTTCTACATCATTAAATACTTTAAAGTTCATTGCCATTGTCTTTACACTCCTCTTAGTTCATCAATGTCTTATAAATAACGTATTATTTATTAGAATACCCTTGTAGACATTAAATCAAACTATTTTAAAAATGTTATATTAAATCACTAATAAATATAACATTTTTTAATAAAAAGATGCATTGAATTTCAACTTTCGAATTAACGTTTACGATAAACCAGGAAAGTTTTGTTGTCGTAACGCTTCATAGATTAACAATGCTGCTGTATTAGATAAATTCAATGATCTAATATTCTCACTCATAGGAATTCTTAATGCTGTATCCGCGTATTTCTCTTTAACCCAATCAGGTAATCCAGTTGTTTCCCTACCAAATATAAAATAATAATCTGTATTCTCTTTAGCGAAATTAAAATCGCTATAAGTTTGTTTACCAAATTTAGTTAATAAATAATATTCACCATTTGTAATATCAAAGAAGTCTTCAATACTTTCATGATAGGTAATATTAACGTGTTCCCAATAATCAAGACCAGCTCGTTTTAACATTTTATCATCCGTACTAAACCCTAATGGTTTAATCAAATGCAAATGTGTATTTGTCCCTGCACAAGTACGAGCGATATTACCTGTATTAGCAGGAATTTCTGGTTGAAATAAAACAATATGATTTGTCATTTAAAGTTTCCTCATTTCTAATCCTTTTATCATTTCATTTTGAACTTCTTCAAGTTCATGTTCATAGTTTTCGTCTATGAATTCACGTGCTTCTTCTCCTAGAATTTGGCCAATTGCCCAGTACGCAGTTCCCCTAATCATTGGCCTTGGATCATTTAATGCTACTTCTTTAAGTTCAGGTATAGCGGCAACTTCATTAAAGTGTGCTAATGCAATAATAGCGTTACGTTGAATTGGTTTTTTTCCACGCCAAGCACCTGCTAAATGACCATAAGTTTGTTTGAATTCTTTATTGCTCATTTGTAATAATGGTACTAATCGTGGTTTCAATATCTCAGGTTCTAGTATAATATCATCATGTGTCGTGTTTATTCCTTTATTTTTAGGACAAACTTGTTGACATGTATCACATCCATATAAACGATTACCTATTTTATATCTATATTCATCTTGTAGGTATCCTTTCGTTTGTGTTAAAAAGCTAATACACTTTTGAGCGTTTAATTGACCGTTTCCAACAAGTGCTCCCGTAGGACACCTATCAACGCATATCGTACAGTCACCACAGCTATCAAGAATTGGATCATCTGGCTCAAATGGTATACTCACTAACATTTCTCCTAAGTAAGTCCAGGTACCTAAATCGGGGTTAATAATAAATCCATTTCGACCTGCAAATCCAAGTCCAGCTCGCTCTGCAACTGCCCTATCGGATAACACGCCAGTATCAACCATACTCTGTATTTCTACTTCGGGCACTTTAGATTGTATAAAATCCGCAAGTTTATCTAAACGCTTTCGCATAATTGAGTGATAATCTTGTCCCCAAGAAGCGCGTGCAAACATCCCGCGACGATCACCTCTAACACTTTTAGGTGCACCTTTAAGTTTATTAGGATATCCAACAGCTATTGCTATAATTGAACGTGCAGTAGGCAAACTTAATTTTGGCTCAGTTCGTAATGCAATATCTGATTCTTCAAACCCTGAAGCATAGCCTTTTGCGTGATAATCTTCTAATTTCTTTTTAAGTTCATCAAATGGATCAGCTGTAGTAAAACCAATGCTATCTATGCCTATTGAATATGCATAATCGATAATTTCTTCTTTAAGCCAATTATAATCCAATACATTTGCCTCCTTAAAAATGATACATATGACATTTTAACACAATCCTCTTAAAGAAATCGTTAATTATTTATGGACTATTTAAGTATCTTTACATTTTAATAGGAGTCTGAAACGTATATGTCTCAGACTCCTTAATCAGTCATTATTATTTCTATAGTACTCTAGATAAAAAGTTTTGTGTTCTTTTAAGCTTCGGTGACTGAAATAGTTGTTGAGGTGAACCTTCTTCTACAACGTATCCATCAGCCATAAAAATAACTTTATCACTTACATCTCTCGCAAATCCCATTTCATGAGTCACAACAACCATTGTCATACCCTCTTTAGCTAGATCTTTCATGACATTGAGCACATCGTATACAACTTCGGGATCTAATGCAGATGTAGGTTCATCAAATAATATGATATCTGGATGCATAGCCAATGCCCTAGCTATCGCAACTCTTTGCTTTTGCCCGCCGGATAATTGTGAAGGATAAACATCAGCTTTATCTTCAAGTCCCACTTTTTTAAGTAATGCAAGTGCCTCTTGTTTCAATTGATTTAAATCGTTCATATTTAGTAACTTAGGTGCCAAAACGATGTTATCCAAGACTGTTTTATGTGGAAATAAATTAAAATTTTGGAATACCATTCCCATTTTTTGACGTAATTTATTTAAATTATTATTCTGATGAGTCAGTTCAGTTCCCTCAAAAATAACCTTTCCACTAGTTGGTGTCTCTAACAAATTTATACATCTTAGCAATGTGCTTTTACCACTTCCAGATGGTCCGATGATGGCTAAAACTTCACCTTTATTTATTTCCAAATTAATATCTTTAAGTACTTCAATTTTATCAAATTTTTTAGTTAGATTTTCTATTTTAATCACTTGCTTTCATTCTCCCTTCAATTAAACTCATAACGCTTGATAATGAGAAAGTTAATATAAAGTACATACATGCAGCTATGATTAATGGTGTGAAAGGATCAAATGATATACCTTGTACAACTTGAGCGTTGAACATAATTTCACCAACACCAATTGTAGATATAATAGATGACTCTTTTATTAAAGTTACAAATTCGTTTCCTAAAGCTGGTAATATATTTTTAAATGCTTGAGGTAATACAATATGAATCATTGTTTTTGAATAATTTAAACCTAAGCATTGCGCAGCTTCAGTTTGACCTTTATCAACGGCATTAATTCCAGCTCTAATTATTTCTGCAATATAGGCAGAAGAGTTTATGACTAATGCAATCGTTCCACAAATAAGTGCAGAAATATCTAACCCTAAGAGTGCAGTTGTTCCAAAAAAGACTATAAAAACTTGCACTAACATTGGTGTTCCTCTCAAAAATGCGATATAAATTGACGCTGGCCATGAAAGAATTTTAAATTTACTAAGTTTTGCAAGTGCAATAAATGATCCAATAATTGCTCCACAAATTACACCGATTAAAGAAATAAGTACAGTATTTTGCAATCCTTTAACGAAGAAAGTCCCATACTTTTGAATAAAACTACCATCGTCAACCATTTGTTCTGAAGCTATGTTCATATATTTATTGATTAAATTATGATCTTTAACATTTTTGATTGACTCATTTAAATGCTGTAATAAAATAGGTGAGTCTTTAGGTAAAGCAATGACTGTAGGTTTTTTCTCCTCATTAAATGAGACATTGGCAATTTTTAAATCTTTATTTTGCTTAGCGTAGGCTTCAGCTACTGGCTTTTCAATAACTAATCCATCAATTTTTTTACTTTTCAAAGCTAAAATTGCATCTGGTAAACGATTGAGTGAACTTAATTGTGCATTTTCTATTTCTTGCTGCGCAATTTTTTCTTGCTCACTGCCTTTTTGAGCGCCTATTCTTTTATTTTTAAAATCATTTAACGTATGAAATACATCACTATTATTTTCTCTAATTAACATTACATTACCTGTTTCCATGTATGGCTCTGAAAAGTCTACTTCTTTTTTCCTTTCAGGTGTAGACGTCATACCAGATATTATAATGTCTATTTTTCCAGTTTTTAAAGCGCCAAGTAGACTATCAAATTGCATATTAACAATTTTTAATTTTAAATGATTATCTTTTGCAATTTTTTTAGCTAATTCAATATCTACACCCACATATTCTGTCTTACCATTTTTTGTTTTTTCAAATTCCAGTGGTGCATAATCGGCTGATAGCCCTACTCTTAATTCACCTCTTTCTTTAATTTTATTCCAAGTTGCATCTTCATCAGCTAATACCATTGGTTGTATGTATATCAATGTCAAACTAATTAAGATTGCTATAGTTAGTACTTTAGTAATTATTTTCATAAGCAACCTCCTTTAATTAATTCATTATTATACATATAAACGTATTAATATACAATAGTATATTTAAAAAAAGGAGTTAGACAGAATTCTTTTTAAATTCATTGTCCAACTCCCAGCTTGCTTAGCTTGTAGAATATCTTTATAAAATTTTTTATTGACCACACGCAAGGATGACTATACTGAAAAAAGAACTTTAGTGTCTTAACAGTTCAGTCACCTACTGCGAATTTGTATAATAACTTCAATATTAAATATATTCCTGGCTCGTAAGCAAGCTTTATTGCTTAGGTATTTCAAATTTATAAATATCATCATGATAACTAGGAATTAATTTTTTGCATATTTCATGAATAATAAATGCACTCACAAATGGAATTACCAAGTAACCAAAAATAAGCAAAATAATATTCATTGTTGCATCACCAGGCATCCTATTAAAGGCATTGATTGGTCCAACTAAACCTGTGTATCCAAATCCAGCAGATAATGGTGTACCTTTAATTCCAATGGCGTATGCTAATACGCCTGATACGATACCATTTAAAGTTAGAGGAACCGCAATGATTAAATGCTTTAAATATACAGGTATCATCATTTTGGCAGCACCAATGAGTAATACAATATTAACACCCATTGAATTAACTCGTATTGATCCAAATATGAAAGTAACACAAGCAGCTACAATTCCCATATTGGCTGCACCACTTCCTAAACCAGTTAAGCTTATAGCTGTGGCAATAGCAACTAATGAAATCGGTGTAACCATCAATAATGAGAACGTTACACTAATCAAAATTGACATAATGAGTGGATTCAAAGCTGTAAATGAATTTACCATATGACCAAGACCTTTAGTTATGGTTTGTACATAAGGTAATGTTAAAAGTCCAATTAAACCACTTGCAACAGGAATTAAGACTGGTAATATAATCATTTCAAGTGATCCTAATTTCCCTTGCAAAAGCATATATAATGCACACGCTATAATGACCACTAAAATAATATTAATAATATCACCAATGCCCTTTAATGCAATACCTTGAGAGGTAAATTGTACCGCTCCAGATCCAAGCATAGCCGCTACGCCAACCATACATGAGCCTGCACCATTAAACTTAAATTGATGTGCTGCTAAAACTCCAATAATAAATGCCATAAATGATTGAATAATAATCACTAAATGGAATACTAATTGAAGTAATGGATGATTATCCATAAATAATTTTAAAAATTCTCCCAACAATGCATTTGGCAATAAAGCAATAACAACTCCAGCCCCTACAGCATTGAGAATATTACTAAAAAAATACTTTAAACTTATGCGTTGTTTACTCATAGTAGCCTCCGATTTTAAACATTAGCTTTATATTAGTACAATCTACCGTGTTTAACAATATGAACAAATAAGTTTTAATCAAAAATTAATGTTGATACTAACAATACAAACCATTAAAAAAGTTATTTAAAAATTATTATCAAATAAAGTTTTAAATTGTTTTATCATATCCTAAAGTCTAAGCCATTTTCTATTGATATAACAATGCAAGATTAAGCCCATTATCTAAAAGAAACTTATGAAAAAGATAATAAGAAAACACTTAAAATCATTAATGAGTTGTGATATAACTTGTGACATAAATTTTTAATTTAGTCCCATCTCGTGACATAGATGTGACATAAAAATAGTTTTTAAAAGTGTCTAAAAGCATAAAAAAAGAGCGAAAACATTGATTTAACAACATTTTCACTCTAAAAATTCCTAACAGAATTTAAAAGTATACCGGCGGTCGGGGTCGAACCGACACTCCAATACAGGAACGGGATTTTGAGTCCCGCGCGTCTGCCAATTCCGCCACGCCGGCTCAATTTTTGATAAATAAAAAACTTCCATTTGGAAGCAAAAACTTGGAGCGGAAGATAGGATTTGCACCTATATCTCGTTCCGGGAAGGAACGTATTCTAAAAGTTGAAATACTCCCGCATTACTAAAATATGGAGCGGAAGATAGGATTTGCACCTATACCTTGTTCCGGGAAGGAACATATTCTAAGAGTTGAAATACTCCCGCATTATTAAAATATGGAGCGGAATATAGGATTTGCACCTATATCTCATTCCGGGAAGGAATGTGTTCTAAAAGTTGAACTACTTCCGCATCGTGCATGGAGGCGGCAACCGGATTTGAACCGGTGATAAAGGTTTTGCAGACCTCTGCCTTACCACTTGGCTATGCCGCCAATAACTGGGCTAGCTGGATTCGAACCAGCGCGTGACGGAGTCAAAGTCCGTTGCCTTACCGCTTGGCTATAGCCCATTAATATTATTAAGGGCGGTTGAAGGGAATCGAACCCTCGAGTGTCGGAACCACAATCCGATGCGTTAACCACTTCGCCACAACCGCCATGGCAGGGACAGTAGGAATCGAACCCACATCAAAGGTTTTGGAGACCTCTATTCTACCGTTGAACTATGTCCCTATTATAGATGGTGGAGGGGGGCAGATTCGAACTGCCGAACCCGAAGGAGCGGATTTACAGTCCGCCGCGTTTAGCCACTTCGCTACCCCTCCAAGAGATGGTGCCGGCCAGAGGACTTGAACCCCCAACCTACTGATTACAAGTCAGTTGCTCTACCAATTGAGCTAGGCCGGCATAGTGAAATGGTTCAGGACAGAGTCGAACTGCCGACACATGGAGCTTCAATCCATTGCTCTACCAACTGAGCTACTGAACCATAATTTGTAATGGCGGTCTCGACGGGAATCGAACCCGCGATCTCCTGCGTGACAGGCAGGCGTGTTAACCGCTACACTACGAGACCTAAAAATGTAATTGCGGGAGGCGGATTTGAACCACCGACCTTCGGGTTATGAGCCCGACGAGCTACCGAACTGCTCCATCCCGCGATAATAATTAATGGCGGAGGAAGAGGGATTCGAACCCCCGCGGCCCGTTAAGGCCCTGTCGGTTTTCAAGACCGATCCCTTCAGCCGAACTTGGGTATTCCTCCACTAATTAAATGTAAATTACTATAAAATTGATAAATGGCGGTCTCGACGGGAATCGAACCCGCGATCTCCTGCGTGACAGGCAGGCGTGTTAACCGCTACACTACGAGACCATTAAAATACGGAGGAAGAGGGATTCGAACCCCCGCGAGCCGTTAAGCCCCTGTCGGTTTTCAAGACCGATCCCTTCAGCCGAACTTGGGTATTCCTCCAAAATTATATGGACCTTGCAGGACTCGAACCTGCGACCGAACGGTTATGAGCCGTTAGCTCTAACCAACTGAGCTAAAGGTCCAAATTATAATTCTACAACTAATAAGTAGTGGCGGTGGAGGGGATCGAACCCCCGACCTCACGGGTATGAACCGTACGCTCTAGCCAGCTGAGCTACACCGCCGTTATCTAGTTTGTAAATGTAATATGGTGGAGACTAGCGGGATCGAACCGCTGACCTCCTGCGTGCAAAGCAGGCGCTCTCCCAGCTGAGCTAAGCCCCCATATTGTATTTAAATAAAGTTCCTATCGGGAAGACAGGATTCGAACCTGCGACCCCTTGGTCCCAAACCAAGTGCTCTACCAAGCTGAGCTACTTCCCGTAAGAGAACGCGCCCGATAGGAGTCGAACCCATAACCTCTTGATCCGTAGTCAAACGCTCTATCCAATTGAGCTACGGGCGCAAAATTATATATGGTGCCGAGGACCGGAATCGAACCGGTACGGTGATCTCTCACCGCAGGATTTTAAGTCCTGTGCGTCTGCCAGTTCCGCCACCCCGGCACTATATTAAATAATGGAGCGGAAGACGGGATTCGAACCCGCGACCCCCACCTTGGCAAGGTGGTGTTCTACCACTGAACTACTTCCGCGTATGCGGGTGAAGGGAGTCGAACCCCCACGCCGTAAGGCGCTAGATCCTAAGTCTAGTGCGTCTGCCAATTCCGCCACACCCGCGTATACATGTGAGCCATAGAGGATTCGAACCTCTGACCCTCTGATTAAAAGTCAGATGCTCTACCAACTGAGCTAATGGCTCAAAATAGATGGTGCCGGCCAGAGGACTTGAACCCCCAACCTACTGATTACAAGTCAGTTGCTCTACCAATTGAGCTAGGCCGGCTATTTAGTTTTAAGTTTAAATGGTGGAGAATGACGGGTTCGAACCGCCGACCCTCTGCTTGTAAGGCAGATGCTCTCCCAGCTGAGCTAATTCTCCATTACTATATGCCTGGCAACGTCCTACTC
>NZ_JAESLA010000054.1:0-5671 GCF_017892405.1 Staphylococcus sp. GDY8P85P
TTTACTGGCTATTTCTCTAGGGATTATGTCCCAGACTCTTTTAAATTTAATAAGTCGTTAATTAGCGCTACCTAATAATTCATTTGCTAATTCAACAACGTAGGCTAATTTAGCCCATTGTTCTTCTTCTGTGAGTTGATTTCCCTCTTCAGTAGAGGCAAACCCGCATTGTGGACTCAAACAAATATGTTCCAAATCAACATATTGTTGTGCTTCTTCAATGCGTTGTTTAATCAAGTCTTTGTCTTCGAGTTTAGGTGTTTTCGATGTGATTAAACCAAGGACCGCATATGCATCTTTATTAAAATAACGTAAAGGCTCAAAGTCGCCAGAACGATCATCGTCATATTCTAAGAAAAAGCCATCCAAATGTTCTTTGAATAAATAAGGCGCAATGGCTTCGTAACCACCTGAAATCGCCCACGTTGATTGATAATTTCCTCGACAAATATGTGTAGTTAAAATCAAATCATCCGGAAGTCCTTGTACTGCCTGATTGATTACTTTATATGCCAATTCGCGAGCTTGTACTTTTTCTTCATCCGTACGTTGACGTCCGCGTACTTTTTGACTTCCCTCAGTTAAACCGGCCCAATATACATCATCAATTTGTATGTATCTTGCACCTAAATCGTAAAAATGTTGCAATGATTGACGATAAGCTTCAGCAATATCATGAGCAAAATCTTCAATGTTTGGATAAATGTCTTCGTTTAATATGTTAGGGTGAAATAATTGATTTGGACTTGGGATAGAAACTTTTGCAGTTGCGCGACCATCAACTTTATCATATAAGAATTTAAAATGGTCAAAGTGAGGATGGTTAGGATTATACTTCACTTTATCAACGATTCTCACATTATGTGCACGTGTCTCAATGCCTTCAAATTCTAAACCGTGGTCAGGTGTATAACCTTCCACACCGTCAATATGCTCTAAGAAATCAAAGTGCCACCAACTTCTTCGGAATTCGCCATCAGTGATGCTATGTAACCCAATTTCTAATTGTTTCTCAATAATGCGCTCGATTTCTTCATCTTCTACTTGTTTTAGGTCATTGGCTGAAATTGTATTATTTTGATATTGTGCACGTGCTTCTTTTAAACGCTTTGGACGTAATAAACTTCCTACGTGATCTGCTTTAAATGGTCTATTGGTCATTAACCATTCCTCCTTTATCATTTTATTTAGAATTTTCAGATAATATAATTTTAAATCTATCAAATACGAGTATTTTTGTCAATTATCCCTAAAAAATGAATAGATGTAGTAAAATAAAATCGAAAAAATTTATGGGTTTATGTGTGTAATGCAAATAAAAACGACCAAAGATGACATTAATAGGTTAGTTTAATATAATAATGACAAGGAGTTGGTGGCTTTATGAAAATAAAATATATAGATAAACGTCACTGGCGTCGCCTATTAGAACGTGATTATATAGAAGTTAAGGTAAATAATAATAGATTTAAGGGTATTATTGGCTTGGTCACGATGAAGAAGGTTCGTGAACCTTTAGAGGTGACGGTAGTAGGCCAGAATATAATTGTTGCTAATGACAATTATCAATGGTTGCAGATTTTGCCGGAGAAGAAACGTTATAGTATTACTGCAATGTTTGATGATAAAGGAAATCCATTGGAGTATTACTTCGATATTAATATTAAAAATATTACACAAAAGGGCAATGCTAGAACACTGGATTTATTCTTAGATGTGCTCGTATTACCATCTACTGGAGAATATGAACTCGTTGATGAAAACGACTTAGAACTAGCATTAAAAAATGAACAAATCACTAAAAAACAATATCATGAAGCCTATATGATTGCGCATCAATTGATGATTGAAATCAATGAGAATTTCGACGATTTAAATAACCGAATCATGTATTGTTATAACAAGATGGTTGGTAAATTGAAGAAACCAAATTACAATAAAACCTATAAAAAACATATTCAGCATCATAAGCCACATTTAAATAAAGGGGAACGATATTAACACAAATCCTTTTATATTAGGAGCGAAACGAAACAATAAGTCAATGCAAGGCATGCGTTTTAATATTTTTCGTTTCGGTCTTAAATTTTGTGTTGCTCATAGCCAAGTTCATGAATAAACATTAGTAGGGGGAAGCTATGAAAATAGAAGACTATCGATTATTAATTACACTCGATGAAACTAAGACGTTACGTAAAGCAGCAGAGATATTATATATTTCTCAACCAGCTGTAACACAACGTCTTAAAGCTATTGAACACTCATTTGGTGTGGATATATTTATTCGTACAAAGAAACAATTAATCACTACCACTGAAGGTGCTATGATTATTGAACACGCGCGTGATATGTTGAAACGCGAACGCTTATTTTTCGATAAAATGCAAGCGCATATTGGAGAAGTGAATGGCACAATTTCGATTGGGTGTTCATCTTTAATTGGTCAAACGTTATTACCTGAAGTGTTGAGTTTATACAATTCACAATTTCCGAACGTTGAAATTCAAGTGCAAGTTGGCTCTACAGAACAAATCAAAGCCAATCATAGAGATTATCACGTAATGATTACGAGAGGTAATAAAGTCATGAATTTGACCAATACACATCTCTTTGACGACGATCATTATTTCATATACCCGAAAGAAAGAAGAAATGACGTTTCTAAGTTGCCTTTCATAGAGTTTCAAGCGGATCCTATCTATATTAATCAAATTAAAGAATGGTATAATGAAAATCTTGGTCAAGATTTTCATGCAACGATAACAGTGGATCAAGTTGCAACATGTAAAGAAATGTTAGTAAGTGGCGTAGGCGTAACGATTCTTCCAGAAATCATGATGAGAAATATCGACAAAAATATGTTCGAATTTGAAAAGGTGAATATCGATAATCAACCGCTTATTCGCTCAACATTTATGAGTTATGACAGTAGCATGTTACAGTTGCCACAAGTTGAGTCATTTGTCACTTTGATGATTAATTTTATTCGCTAATCATTAGAATGATGTGTTATATCAAAGAAGAATAGGGGTAGTAAAAATGTTTGCAGCATTGTTGCATATAAAGAACTACAAATTATTCGTTGTGAATATGATGCTATTAGGTATGGGTATCGCCATTACCGTGCCTTACTTTGTGCTATTTGCGACGAAAGAACTAGGAATGACAACCAATCAATTCGGTATTTTGCTTGCCTTAGCAGCGGTGAGTCAATTTACTGTAAATTCTATTGTCGCTCGCTTTTCTGATACACATAGTATAAATAGAAAGGTACTCATCATTAGTGCGTTAATGATGGGGGCGATTAGTTTCTCAATATATTTTTATATTCATCATATTTGGTTGTTTATTATTGTGTACGCTATTTTTCAAGGGTTATTTGCCCCAGCAATGCCGCAGTTATATGCATCTGCACGTGAATCAATTAATGTTTCTTCCTCAAGAAATAACGCTAAATTTGCAAATACAGTTTTACGTTCAATGTTTTCTTTTGGTTTCTTGTTTGGACCATTGATTGGTGCATATTTAATTCAATTTATGGGATATGCTGGCCTTTTTGGTGGCACCGTCTTTATATTATTATTCACACTTGTTTTACAAATTTTCTTTTATAAGGATTTAAATTTATCCGCTAAAGAGCAAGTTGGTGGTACAGCTAATATTGAAAAGACTGCTCCCAATATGCTTAAGGATAAAACACTTTTTGTACCATTCATTGCATTTATTTTATTACATATAGGGCAATGGATGTACACAATGAATATGCCATTATTTGTAACGGATTATCTTAAAGAGCAAGAGGGTTATGTAGGAACGTTAGCCAGTTTGTGTGCAGGTTTGGAAGTTCCTTTTATGGTGATATTAGGAATGTTATCAGCTAAACTGGCTACACGTACATTGTTAATTATTGGTGCCATTAGTGGTGGTGCCTTCTACTTTAGTATTGGTGTGTTTGAAAATATCTATGCCATGATGGTTGGACAAATCTTCTTAGCACTATTTCTAGCTATATTGCTTGGTTTAGGTATTAGCTATTTCCAAGATATTCTACCTGATTTCCCGGGTTATGCATCAACATTATTTGCAAATGCAATGGTCATTGGACAATTACTCGGAAATTTATTAGGTGGGGCAATGAGTCATTGGGTTGGCTTGGAGAATGTCTTCTTCGTGTCAGCATCATCTATCTTTATAGGAATGATATTAATCTTCTTTACGAAAGATCAAAAATATACGGAAGCGGATGTGACAGTTAAATAATGGAAGTTGTTTTATGGATTTTAATACTATTATCATTTGTTTTAGCTTTTGTAGGTCTAATTAAGCCAATTATTCCATCAGTACTTGTACTATGGGTAGGCTTCTTAATTTATCAATTTGGATTTCCTCAAGAAGGGCTATCATGGATATTTTATGTTGCCATGATTTTATTTACTGTATTTATCTTAGTATCAGACTTTTTAATGAATAAATACTTTGTAAATCGATTTGGTGGTTCTAAATTAGGGGAATATGCTGCGTTAATAGGTGTAATCGTAGGGTGCTTTGTTTTTCCACCATTCGGTATTATTATCGTACCGTTTATTGCAGTACTTATTGTAGAGTTAATTCAAGACTTTGATTTTGGAAAAGCCCTTAAAGCAAGTGTTGGATCAGTAATCGCATTTTTAGCGAGTTCAGTTGCACAAGCATTCATTATGCTAATTATGATTATCTGGTTCTTTATAGATGTGTTTTTAGTTGGATAATGATCAATAAAAAGAGGTTAAGTCATTCATATCAAATGAGCGATTCGTTGCCAATCAGTATAATGGAAACGTAAATGCATAACTTTGATAAAAATGCTTAACCTTTTTTGATAGCTCATGCGCTACTTAGTAAATGTTAAGTAATGATGCTAAAAATTATAAACTCGTATTAGAATCTTTATTCACGAAATGATGTTGTATATAAAAAGCAATCGGTGTAATGATGGCAGAGATAATAATAAATGACCAATTACTAATCAGAACATATGGACCAAAAGCTAAAAATGATTGTGGAATAAAAAAGACATAAAATAAAGCGACTAATAATAGTGCTATAATACAGTAATTTAATAGCCATACCCAGTGCGAGTTGTTGAAACTTTGTAGTTGGACAGTCTTAAATATGACTAATATAAACATAAAAATAATAAATAACCCTGCAACAACAGTAATAGGGAATGTATATAAGTAAACTTCATTATTATCGCCACCAATAAAAAAGCCAATAAACCCTTTGAAGAAACAAAAAATACCAATTAAAAAAATAAAATTCCGAAATATATACTTAAATATATTTTGAAATGTTTCATTAGGTAAAGATTTAATTTCTTTTTTAGCGTGTGCTTTAGGATTATGCTCGAAAAACTCTAATGCGAGTGTGCCTTCATTCTCAGCTTCTAATAATCTTTTTAATATGCGACTCAGCATTACCTCGCTATCATGCGGATTGACACTCAAGTCAGCACGAACGTATGTCATATAATTCTCAAAGATTTCTCTATCTGTATTATTTAGTCGCAATGATTTTACATTATTTTCACGTGCTAATTTCGCAGTGGATTTCATTGACTAAACTCCTTAACGTTTAAAATTAATTTATTTTTCAAAATAATAGACTATTATATAGTCAAGTCCAGACTCCT
>NZ_JAESLA010000055.1:0-131 GCF_017892405.1 Staphylococcus sp. GDY8P85P
ATAGTATAATTTTAACAAAAAAGGAGCGTTCTCTATGAATTATTTTAGATATAAGCAATTTAATAAAGATGTAATAACTGTAGCCGTTGGCTATTACTTAAGATACGCGCTTAGTTATCGTGATATATCTG